>JALGWB010000232.1 GCA_025774405.1 bacterium | reverse complement strand
TATCTTCACAGGTGATGAGAACATAATCGATGTCAATACCGTTGTTCAATATCGTATCAAGGATGCTGTGCGATACGCTCTCAATCTGGAGTCACCAAGATCACTGGTTGCATCAGCTTCCCTTGCCTGCTTGCGAAGAGTCATCAGTGTGACTGATATTGAGCGGCTGCTTACCTCTGATCGCAACAGGATCGAGAATCTTGTGGCAATCGAGCTTCAGCAAACGCTCGATGATGCAGCTTCAGGTATTGAGGTTGTAGGAGTGAGGCTCCAGGATGTGCATCCGCCCATAGAGGTGGTGAGCGCTTTCAGAGAAGTTGCCAGTGCGAGGGAGGACAAGAATAGACTCATAAATCAGGCAGAAGCCTATCGGGATAGTCTTATTCCCGAGGCCAGAGGTGCTGCTGCTCGAATGCTTGAGGAAGCTTATGCTGAGAGCACTGAATCCGTGGAGCGTGCTTACGGTGAGGCCAAACGCTTCCTTTACGTAGTTAAGGAGTATGAGCGGCACCGTGATGTAACAGCCTTAAGAATGTACCTCGAGACTATGGAAAGTGTGCTTCCTGGACTTGACAAGTTCCTGGTTGAGCCGGACATAGGTGGCGAACCTTTGGATTTACGTTTCTTTGATGAGAGTATCACGGGACAGCCCGGGGGATGGTAGCCATGTCGAAGTCGAAGGTAATTAAGATCATCGTTGTTGTCATCGGAATCATGATCCTGAACTCAGTGCTCTTTCAGGTACGGGAAACTGAGCAGATTGTGGTAACTCAGTTTGGCAAGCCGGTCCGTGTGATCCAGCAGGCGGGTCTCTATGTGAAATTGCCTGACCCCATTCAGGCTGCCCGCAGATTTGATAAGCGGTTGTTGGTTTATGACGTTAAGCCGAGTGAATTCCTGACAGCGGATAAGAAGAATCTCATTCTCAATGTTTATGTGACCTGGCGAATAGTTGACCCACGGAAGTTCCTTGCATCGGTTAGGGAGCGATCGATTGCTGAGATTCTGCTAGCTGATGTTGCAATTGCAGAAGTTGGAGCTGCCATCGGTAACATTCCATTATCAGCACTTGTATCAACTTTTCCCGAAAATGTAGTGGTCGATAGTGTGATGGCTCAGGTGACTGAGAATTGTCGAAGGCGATCGCTCAATAGCTATGGCATAGATGTGATGGATGTGAGGATGAAGCAGCTGCGTCTGCCAGAACAAAACCTCGAAAGTGTGTTTCAAAGGATGAGGGCTGAACGCCAAAGGATGGCCAAGAAGTACCGATCCGAAGGTCAGGAAGAAGCCATCAAGATTCAGGCAGAGGCAGACAAGATCAAACGCACGATTCTTGCTCAGGCCTATCGAGAATCTGAAAGGATCAAGGGTGAGGGTGAGGCTCAGGCAGCAAGGATATATGCCGATGCTTTCAGCAAGGACCCTCGGTTTTATAAACTCGTTCGGACACTCCAGGCTTATGAGAAATTCTTGAATGAGAAGACCACTGTCGTGCTTTCAACTGATTCAGATCTTCTGAGATTGCTCAAGCAGGGGAAACCCGGGAAGTAGGAAGAAGAGATGGAAGAATTGAGGGAGACTACCTGGAAAGACCTGCTGTTTTCGGGATTACGTGTCATTCCCTTTAGGAGTCGCCGGTTCATTCTGAGCATTGTTGCAATCGCCCTCATAGTCTATCTTCTTTCTGGCATCTACGCTGTTGGACCACAGCAGCTCGGTGTAGTGGTGCGTTTTGGCCAGGTTGTTGCTGCCGGTGTTGCTCCCGGCATCCACTATCATCTGCCTTACCCAATTGAGAAGGTTTACAAGCCAAGAACGGCTGAAATCAAGAAGCTCTTCCTGGGGGTCAGGCGGAAAGGAACGGCGGGAACCACCCAGACCAAGGGTCTGGAAATGCTTACAGGTGATACCAATGTATTGCTCGTACAGGCGGTAGTTCAATATGCGATCAGCGATCCGGTCAAATATCTTTTTGCAACTGAAGATCCACAAGTTGTTGTTGAAGCTGCTGCTGACGAGGCACTCACACGCATCGTCGGGTCGATGAGTGTAGATTCACTTCTAACCACTGAGAAGCTCCATGCACAGACTTTGGTCAAGCAAAGAATGCAGGCGATACTGGATTCCTACAATGTTGGGCTCAAGGCGATTGGAGCCTATTTTCAGGAGATCGGACCTCCTGTTGAAGTGGCATATGCATTTCGAGATGTGGCCAGTGCAAGGGAGGACAAGAACCGCCTCGTCAACGAAGCCCAGGGCTACCGAAATCACGTTATCCCGACAACGAGGGGTGAAGCCGAAAGGATGATAATGGAGGCCCAGGGCTACAGCAAGGAGCGGATCGAGCGGGCAACTGGTGAAGCCGAGCGCTTTCTTGCCTTACTTGAAGAATACAAGAGGAGCAAGGATTTGACAGCTTCACGCATCTACATTGAAAAGATGGAGAAGATCCTGCCCAGGTTGAAAATATATGTTGTGGATCGGGGTGGTAAAAGCGGAATTTCGAACTTGCGATTGCTGCTTCCTAAGACGTCCAAGAGGTGACAGGAGCTTCAAGAATTGCCTGGGCTTTGATTTTACATTCAGAGACTGTAGCTCAAGCCGGCATAGCAGGGAAGTAGCCGTTCTCCAAGACCAGCCCTCAATACTTCTGCAGCCTTCTTGCCTGTACAGTGACATGGGATGATAACCTCTGGTGAGATCTTCGCAAGACTTGCAGTCGTCTTCTCAAGCCGATCACTGTCAGCATTGACCAGATGAAGTCCGCCAACGATGGCCCTAACTCTATCTTTCCTTGTAATCGACCTGATGTGATTGACAATGTTTATGATCCCAGCGTGACTGCAACCCACAAGGATTACCAGTCCTTCGGGTGTATCAATCCATAGTGCCAGATCGTCAATCATCGGATCAGAACGATTCCCGTCGGGGTCAAGGTAGAAGCTGCCTCCGGTATCCTCAAATACGGTCTTGCGGGGTATGTCAGTGCATACGCCGACCCCTGGTGCAGGATGGGCATGAGCGGTGACCCAAACTATCTTCCGTTGATCGACATTGGCGAGAGCAGCTTTGGCTTCCTTGGGCATGCCAATCTCCCTCACCATACCGCTTTTGGGAATGTTGTACTTTGGGGAGACTGCGTCTGGATGAAGCAGGAATGCCGCTCTCGATACAATCCTGTTGATACAGGCAAGACCACCTGTGTGATCGTAGTGCCCATGACTCAGGACGACGAAATCGGTTTCAGCAAGGGGAAGCTTGAGTCGATTGGCATTCTCAAGTATTGTTTCTCCTTTGCCTGTGTCAAAGAGGATCTTCAGATCCCCACTCTCAATCCAGATGCTCAGGCCATGCTCGGCTCTAAGCCCATGGCCTGCCTTGTCGTTAACGACGATTGTTATCCGGCAGTCTGTGTCACTCATCGTAGGTTTTCTAGCTCCATAAACTTGGCTTCTGCCTCAGCCATGAGATCCAGGCCTGACCAGATCTGGGCACGAAGCTGGAAAAGTTGAGGGCGGGATGCCACTACGCCGGCTCTGACAACCAGGACAGCATCACAGGGAACTGGTCTCAAGAAGCGAACATGAAGATCAGCTGTCAAGCCATGTATCCCCATATGGAAGAGGCAATGGGTCATTGCCGAGTCAAGCAGGGCTGCGATTACTCCGCCATGGAGGATACCCCTGTAACCCTGGAGGTAACTTGTCGCCTTGAAGTGGGCGAGGACACCGTTGCCATCGTGGTCGAAGTGTAGATGGAGCGAGAACGGATTTCGTTCACCACACATCACACAGTAAGCGTGTGCATTATCGCGATTTGACT
>JALGWB010000231.1 GCA_025774405.1 bacterium | reverse complement strand
TGGAAGGGCACTTTTGACCATGACATGTGGCAGAGAAGATAACAGGGTATTTGGACCGGTTCCTTCGAGGAGACTTGGACAGAGCCTGGGTATAAACAACATACCACCTAAGGTGTGCACCTATTCCTGTGTCTATTGCCAGATAGGTAGAACGAGTAGAATGCAGGCGCACAGACAATCCTTTTACGATCCGCAAGAGATTGCAAAGCAAGTTGAGCAGCGAGTAAGACGCCTGAGAGAACTTGGAGAGCGAATCGATCATCTCTCATTTGTCCCGGACGGTGAGCCAACGCTTGATGCGAGAATTAACGAGATCATTGCCAGCCTCCTCGACGTCGGCATCGACGTCGCCGTTATCACCAACGCTTCACTCCTCTGGAAGCCGGAAGTCAGAGATGCCATATCCAAGGCCAATTGGGTCTCGATTAAAGTTGATGCAGCAAGCAACCAAACATGGCACAGGATTAACAGACCTCATAAGGATCTCGATCTTGCAAGTATTCAAGCGGGTTGTATCCAATTCTCACGCGAGTTCGAGGGTATCCTGACAACTGAGACCATGCTGATCAGAGAGGTAAACGACAGCGAGCGTGAGATTGCCTTGATTGCCGACTTTCTCTCCCGGCTGAAACCTCAGGTGAGTTATCTGGCAGTACCGACAAGACCGCCAGCAGAAGCCTGGGTAACGCCGTCGAGTGAATTTTCCCTTAACATGGCACACCAGATGTTTGACTCGGCAGGCCTGAATGTGGAGTTTCTGATCGAAGCCGAAGGCACAACCTTCGGCTATACTGGGGATGTTGAGAATGACATACTCAGTGCAGCTGCGGTTCATCCTATGCGGAAGGAGAGCGTACTGAAGCTGCTTTCGAAAGCTGGACTTCCCTGGAGCATCGTCGAAACCCTCATAGCACAAGGGCAGCTGAAAAGAATCGAATATCAAGGTGACACATTCTACGTAAGAAGCCTCCCCCACATAAAAAGATAGATCTCATTTCAAAGCTTGAGCAATGGCCCGCAATTGTGGCTTGCTGACCTCAGCTCAACATCGCAGATGCTGTCGCTGGCAGCTTCAAACCAATAGTCGATCCAAAGGTGCAAAGTGAAAATTGGAGTCACCTGAGATCAAGGATACCAGGACTGCAATTTCCAACACCTTCTGCCCAAAAAATGCATTTCGCAACGCACGATTTGAGGCTCACGCATGAATTGTGGAGATCTCACATTAACTCGTCTGATAAGAACAAGATAGAGTTGCAAAAGCTACTCGAATGTTTGCTGTTTCGGAACGATTGTTGCATGTAGTCAACCTGTGAAGGTAGGAATGTACCATGAAACAGGCAAGAGGCTTTACACTGATCGAACTTCTCACCATTGTCGCCATCATGGGCATTCTTGTTGCTGCCAGCATCCCAGCGTTCAAATCCTTCAGCCACTCAACAGGGCTCAAGGCGACAACACTGCGAGTAGTAACCGACCTCTGGCTGGCTCGCCAGAAGGCAATTGCAGCATCGAGGCCATATTCAATCATCTTTGATGGTGACCAGAACGAGTACATCGTCTTCATCGATGACGGCAACGGAACACCGGAAAACTATGCAGATGGTGAGATTGATCCCGATGAGGAGATCATATCCGTCCGCCAACTGGGCGAGGACTACGCCTTTTCTGAAATCGATCTCGATCCGGATGGTGTTGTCATCTTTGTTCCCAAGGGAACCCTGAAGAGCGGCACAATGGGCGGCAGTTTGACAATAGCAAAAACAGATCGGTCAAGTACAATTCAGATCAGACCAAGTGGTCTTTGCAGGGTGGACTAGACCATGAAACGAGGCAACAAACCTGAACAGGGCTTCACCATCATAGAGGTGGTTGTTGCCCTCACGGTCATTGCAATAGGAATCCTCGGGCTTGCTATCGTTTTCCCCCTTTCGATGGAAGACGTTGGCAAGTCGGGTTCAGCAACCAAGGCAGTTGAACTGTGCAAGCAGAAGCTCGAGGACTTCCACATGATTGCCTATGATGCACCACAGCTCGAGGCCGGCTATACCCATGCGGACAGCCTTAACCCGATAGATGGCGTATATGTTCGAACCTGGGAGGTTACCGATGATGTCCCGATCGAGGGCTGTAAGTTCGTGACCGTCAGTGTAACTTCACAGGTTGAAGAAGATCTCAAGGTCGAGGTTTCGACCGTGCTAGCAAGTGCCGGGAGGTAAGCCATGGTCAAGATGAATTCACGAAAGATACCTCTCGATTCCAATAATCAGAAAGGCTTTACTCTGATCGAACTTCTTATAGCGAGTATCGTCTTTGTCGCAGTGATCGGGGTTGTTCTTAGTTTTCTCGGCAGAGCCAGGCACGCAAGCGAGATCACAGACCATGTGCTTGAGTCACGGCAGAATGCGCGTGCAGCACTCGATTTCATAGTTTCGGAGATCAGAATGGCTGGTACCGGTATATCCGTACCCGTTGTGACATCGGATGAGAACGGGGACTCCCTCCTGTTGTATCCTATCACCCCTGGCGAGGTCGATAGCACCCCTGATCTAACCATACTTGGCAAGTTTGATGATGTTGAGACAACCATTCGTGATCAGATGCCCAACGCAAGTGCTGTCATCAAGGTTGAAAGTGCCGAGGGCTTCAACGAAGGTGATCTGGTCGTCATCACCAATGGCTCATTCGCCAATCTCTTCCAGGTCACACAGGTTCAGATTGCTGCAAGAATGCTACAGCATAATCCCAGCTCGCCGTACAATCAGCCAGGCGGGCATCGTCCCTGGCCACCAGGTGGCTATGCGCCAGGAAGTAGAGTATTCAAGATCAACCTGATAGCCTACTACATAGATCAGGATGATTCATCCTGCTATCGCTTGATGAGGCAGAATGGTACAAGTGAGCCGAGGGTTTTGGCTGAATACATATCCGACTTTCAGCTCAACTATGGGCTCCAGGATGGCACACTCGATGCCATGCCGATGGATCCATCTCTGATAAGAAAAGTGATCATAACAATTGAGGCAGCCTCTCGTGAGACGTCTCACAAGCATACAACCAGGCTTGTCTCAACTGCCCGACCGAGGTGTTTATGATGTCAATCAATGCAAACAGGAATGAAGCTGGTGTGGCCCTTGTGATCGCCATTGTCGTTGCTGGCATAATGTCAGCAATGACACTTGCAGTTGTGACACTTTCAGTTACCGAGAAGGGTATCACCAAGAACCAGAAATTCGCTACCCAGGCTCTCTATCTGGCGGATGCTGCCATTGAAGTCGCCAAGCAACAAATGGCGGATTTTAGTCAAGCAAAGATGGAAAGTCTCAGAAACTGCTGGCCGGGCATGGGCCCCATAATAACCGATCCCGCCAACTTCTTTCCTGAAGAAGGTCTGAGTTTTGATGATCCTGATCTTGGATTTGAAGTTCAGACTACATTCGAATTTGCCGACAGCTCGCTTGAATCAACAAGCCAGACCTTCAATTACCACTATCGTTCAGTGGCTATTGGAAGATCCTTCCTCAACAGCGAAAAGCAGGTCATATCAGAAGGCACATTAAGACTCAGCGCTTCAAGAGGGACCTTTGCTGACTTTCTGATTTTCACCCATATCCATTACACACCCGACGGACATGAGATCTGGTTTCACACGAGCGGTTACTTTGATGGGCGGGTGCACAGCAACGGCAAGTTGCGATTTGCCTATTTTCCAACGTTTGAGGATCTTGTGACCTGCCTCCCACAGAAAGCAGTTTACTACAACTACGGCTGGCCTATAGAGCTTGATGCTGATCGCAATGGCGATGCTGACGTACCCAACTTCTATGGAGGTTTCATCCGCGGGGTC
>JALGWB010000230.1 GCA_025774405.1 bacterium | reverse complement strand
CCCTTACAATGGTTGTTCAGTGGGTTGCATCTTCTGCTATGCAAGAGCGTTGCCAGCCAGCTACTTCAGGCTGTTCAATGAGAAGGGCGTTGTCACAGTTTTTAAGGATTTCGACAGGGTGATAGCCCGTCAACTTGATTCCATCAGAGTGGCCTCATGCGGATATCTATCACCCGTGTGCGATCCATTTCAGGATGTTAATACTCGCTATCATCTTTCGGAAAAGATAATTCGAGAGTTTGTCGAAAGAAATCTTCCGATAGAGTTCATCACCAAATGTTCGGTTCCCACTGAAGTCATAAGTCTTTTGAAGAATCAGCCGCATACTTTTGGACAGTTTTCTGTCTCAACAGCGAGGGAAGAGATACGACAACAGCTGATGACGGGTGGCGCCAGACTGGATGCTCTGCTTGGTTCGATGAAAGAGTGCGCGCTTGCAGGCCTGCCAGTGGTGTTGAGGGTTGATCCAGTCATTCCCTATCTTACAGACTCCGATGCCGAGCTGAAGGCGATGATAACGAGCGGACTCGACCATGGTGCAAGCCACATCATTGGCAGCGTCATGGACATTCCTCTCAGGATCGCTAAGGAAATATTTGAAAAGTTTCGGCGGTTCGGTGTAGGATTCGTGTACGATCTTGAGCGCCTTTATGTTGAAAGAATAGATGGCTATCTTCATGCAAGAATTGATTACCGCAAGCGCATCTTCGATAAAATGCGAAACCTGTGTGATAGATTGGGTGTCACATTCGCTCTTTGCATGGAGTACGAGATCATAGACGGGGTGCCAGTGGGATTGAACAGAGAGTTTATGAGCTCCGTAAACTGCGAAGGAGTAGATATACCTGTTTATGTGAAGAGAGGAGAAAAGTTTGAGCCAGCTGCTGAGTGCGACGGTGCCTGTCTCAGGTGCACGGATGCACGGTGTGGCATAGATGACTTGGCGATGGGCATGGGTGGCAGAAAGGACTTTTACCTCAGAGATTATCGGCGTTGGTCTCGGCAACTGGAGGATAACAATGGCTGAGGCGGAAGCACTGCGCAGGCTCAGGATGATGGAACTTAACTTGCTCAGGGAGCGTGTGACAAGGCGCATGAAACTTAAGCCTGCACCTAAGAGAATGAGAAGAGTCGCGGGGATAGATGTGGTCACCACACTCGAAGCAGGCAAAGCTCATGCTGCAGTCTGCCTTCTTTCCTTCCCCAGGATGCAAACACTCGAAGAGGCAATCGCAACGGACGAGATCGACAGGGTTTTGTATGCCGACGTTGGCAGTGCAACATTTGTGCCCCTGATTATGAATGTGCTCAAGATGCTCAAGCGTAATCCGGATGTGATTCTTATTAGGGAGCTATCGCTCAGAGATGATATCCCGCTTGCGGCTTACGTTGGTGTTATTGCAGGTAAGCCATCGATTGGCATCAGTGAGCGCGGTTCAAACTTCAAGACAAGAAAGGCACCTGATCGAACCAAAATAGCAGGTCCTGTGAAGGTCCGGGGACACAGAACACCTCTGGTTGTCGTTGCCGGACATCTGGTTACATTTAAGGATGCCGAGAAGATTGTCAAGGCTCTCATCACTGAGACGCGCATGCCCGCACCTGTGCGGGGAGCTGGTTTGAGAGTGAGAGCCTGGGAGAGGGAATGGCGCCGCCTCAATATCAGAGCAAAGTGATCCTGCGCCGTCGAAGCCGGGGTCCTTTTCCCTTGTCTTGTCCTCGATCAAGGCGAGCCTAATCTCATGCAATGGCAGGATGACCTGGGCTGCTATCTGTATTCGGGCAGTGGCTTGTGACACCTGGAGCCGCATTGGCACCTTTCCGATTGCTTGACTAATTTCGATCAGGAGTGCTATATTGTAAAAAGCAGGGACTGGCCCGGCAAAGTTGTGTGGGTCTTCTACCGTGGAGGGTTTTCATTGTGAATGCGAAGGGATGGGAGGTTAGCGTAATGGAAGGATCATTCCCTAAATGTAGGAAATGTCATGACGGTGTTCTTATTCCTCTTTCTGATTACGGTCGGGAGGGTGCACCGATCACTTACAAGGCGTGGGTGTGTTCCAATCCTGAGTGCGGCTTCAATCTCAGGATCGACAATGGTGAGATAAGCGTCGGGCGGACGATCGGCCAGTCCATGAAATAGGTACATTTTGCCCCTGCGAAAGGAGAAGAGACCGGGGAGATTGCTAAAGTGGATGGTTAGCCACTTCAAAAGCTAGACGGGTGCCTCACGGGATAGGCCGCTTACCCAGCGCATCAAGACCGGGTCTCACATCCTGCTTGAATCCCCCAGCTCACTTGCATATGATAGCGTCCGGGGATGTTATGTCATATCCAGATGTCGGCATAGGGATCGATCTTGTAGCTGTTCCCCGGGTCCAGCGACTTCTCGAGCGCTGGGGGAACCGCTTCTTGCAAAGGATCTACACGCCTGGTGAGATTGACTACTGTCTTCGTCATCCTCTGCCCGCTCAGGCTTTAGCTGCGAGATTTGCAGCCAAGGAAGCCTTCTTCAAGGCGCTTGCAGCTGACCAGGTCCAAGGCATAACGCACAGAGCTATCGAAGTCGAGCTTGCTGACAGGGGGATGCCCAGGATCAAACCTCACGGCGCTGCCGAAGCTGCACTCGGCAAGCGACGGGTGCTTCTGAGTATTTCTCATGACGGTGACCTTGCAATTGCTGTGGTGTTTATCTTTTCGGAGGTGACATCTTGATTCCAGTTGTTACTGCTCAGGAGATGCAAAAGATCGATGAAGAGACCATTCGCAACTTTATCCCTGGTGCGAAGCTTATGGAGAATGCGGGTAGCGGAGTCGCTCAGGAGCTAATCCGTAGTCTTAAACCCCAAAAAAGATCATCAATTGTTGTTGTCTGTGGCAAGGGCAACAATGGTGGCGATGGATTTGTAGTGTCGAGAATCCTCAAGCGCAAGGGCTATGCGGTTAAGACATATCTGCTTGGCAAGATTGCTGATGTCAAGGGGGATGCAGCTGTTCATCTTGAAAGGTGCCGGCGCTCGGGTGTGAAAGTGAATGAAGTGGATGAGAAGAATCTTTCCGAGCTTGAGACAGCTATCGGTAAGGCGCACATCATAGTTGATGCTATTTTTGGAACAGGTTTCAAAGGTATACCGCGAGGCTTACCCAGGCGTGCGATCGAATTGATAAATGAATCTGAAGCAACGAGGGTTGCGATTGATATTCCATCTGGAGTCGATTCATCAACTGGAAAAGCAACGCTTGCTGTTGATGCAGATCTCACGGTGACGATGGCACTACCCAAGCGTGGACATTTGCTCTATCCTGGCAGAGCGCTCATGGGCGAGATATCACTTCACGATATTGGTGTGCCCCTGGAAGTATTGACAAATGCTGATTTGAGCACTTTCGTTGTTACGCCGGATGATGTGGCAATAGCCATTCCCGAGCGCCCACCTCAAGCACATAAGTGGGCATGCGGCTTCGTGGCCGCCATATGCGGATCAACCGGGTTCACCGGTGCTGCGACCCTTACCTCGCTCTCAGCCTTAAGGGCAGGGGCAGGCCTGGTTACACTTGCGATTCCGGCAAGCCTCAACCCAATTCTTGAAGTCAAACTCACAGAGGTTATGACGTTGCCAGTAGCAGAGACAGCCGAGGGTACACTTTCAGTCGAATCCAAACCAGCACTTGCTGATCTTATCGACAGAGCCGATGCAATAGCAATCGGACCCGGGCTTTCGCAGAATCCTGAGACGGTCAAGCTCGTAAGAGACCTTGTTCGGGAGACTGGAAAACCTTGTGTACTTGATGCAGATGGTATCAATGCATTTGCAGGCAAGGCAGAGCTTCTCAAGAATCTCGACTTTCCGTTG
>JALGWB010000229.1 GCA_025774405.1 bacterium | reverse complement strand
AAAAATCTCTGAAATCGATCCAAGCCCTGCCCACTTCAGGTGTTCATGTAGAGGTTGAAGCTGTCTCGAGATGTAGGCCAGCGTTCCTGCAGAGTAACCATAGGTCTTGGCATATGCTGTCAGATAATGCCCGAGGAGCCATGCCCAGACTGTCCCTTGATGATAGGCATGATCACGCTCCTTGAGGTCACCTCGATACCGACCGTGATATCTGGGGTCACTTGTAGGAAGTGTCCTCAGTCCGTAAGGCGTGAGAAGATACTCTCCAACTTTGTCAACAACACTGCGCCATCTCTCAGGCTTGAGCACCGCATGACTCAAGCTGATTGCAAATATCTGGTTTGGCCTGAGCGAGGGATCTGGACCTTCGGACGAGATGTTATCGTAAAGATGGCCTAACTCAGGACTCCAGAACGACTCGTTAAATGCTTCAGAAACGCAAAGAGCAAGATCGTCATATCTTGCCTCCTCAGCCAGACCTCCGAAACTTGCAGCGAATTTGGACATTATCTTTAGAGCATTATACCAGAGTGCATTGACCTCAACCGGTTTGCCAATCCTCGCCGTAATGACCTCATCACCCACCTTGGCATCCATCCAGGTCAGCTGCACTCCCTTGCATCCACCCATCAGCAAACCATCTTCATCCACGCCTATTCCGAAATCGGTGCCTTCAAGATGATGCGTGATGGAAGCCCTGAGCTGCGGCAGCATTTCGCAGACGAAATCCCCATCACCTGTAAACTCATAGTACTTCCAAATGGCTTCGAAGAGCCAGAGGGTACCATCGATTGTATTGTAGAGAGCTTCGTCGGTATTTTCGGCAAAGTGGTTGGGGATGAGTCCGTCCTTCATATTGGAAACAAAAGTGGCAATGATCGACCGGGCGTCATCGAAACGCCGAGTCGCAAGACACAATCCTGGCACGCTTATCATTGCATCCCTTCCCCAATCAGTAAACCAGGGGTAGCCCGCGATTATGGATCTACCGTTGGGATGGCGTTTGACAATGAAGGCATCGGCGGCTATCGCAAGCGCGGAAGCAAAGTCATCATCCGGGACCTTTGCTTGAAGGGCCAGCCGCCGGTCTGTCTCGCAAGCCAGCCTCGTTTCGAAATCGATCGTCTCAACAGGCTCGGTCGTGAAACCTATGTAAGCGGCCGGGGTGAATTCGAAGGTGAAAACCACTCTGCCAGGTGAGAAGAGGTCCTCGACGGCTTCATACCCGCTTTCAGCTTCCCTGCAGTAGTAGAAATTTCGATACCAGTAGGGTTGGTGCTCAAATCTTGCTTTGAGGAAAACCATTGTGACGGGTGGATTGGTTTCCTTTACGAAGGTAACTGAAGTGGGCTCAGGATGGTAACCGATCGTGAAGTCGGGGTTCTCGCGAATGAGGTCGTGGTGACTGCGCATTGCCAGGAGAGGTCGAAGCTCAAGTATAATCTGTCCACGCCGAATCCCCTTCGGCAGCCTGAGGATCCTGTAGATTATGCAGGTTGTATTCTGCCCGTAGGTCATGAAGAGTGTCTTCTCGATGATTATACCATCCACATCGAAAACGAATTTCGGGAAGGGATCAAGTCTGAACTCCTTGAGATAACGGAACCCGTTGGGATGTATGGTATCGACGTATTGATTTGTCGAGAAACTGATCCGCTTGCTCTGGACAATAAGGGTTTCTTCGAGATCGGCTACTAGAAGTCGGCGGCCAACCGGTGGCTTGGTTGCAGCCACCAATAAACCGTGATATTTTCGTGTCCTGACTCCAACAACCGTTGAAGACGCATAGCCACCGAGACCATTGGTTTCAAGGTATTCACACTGTAGAGAAGCTTCCAGATTCTGGACTTGCTTTTGCGATAGTCTAATCCCGCTCACCTTCGGCTCCGATTGTCTTCAGAAATCGAACGATCTCCTCAGCTTCGGTCCCGCTTATCCACGAGAGATCCTTCTTGTGCATCGTACTCACCGTCACCCTCCATTCATCAGCCGTTTTCTGCACGGTAAGCGGTTTCTCAAGACGATGGCACTTAGAGCACTTGCTGGCAAAAAGCTGCCTGCCGGATGTAAACTCTGCTCGGGCTTCGGTCGAAACCGGTTGGGGAAGCTTCAAAGCGACCAGTGCCATAGCGAAGATAGCATAGCCGAAGATTAAGAGCACGGTGCCTATGGTGAAAAGCCGATTGCGCAGCTCAGGATACTTCTCAACAATGACAATTTTGGCAACAAGCAGCGGGAGCATTAGACTACTAAGAACCATAACAAGCAGTATATGGGGTGAGGCTGCCACGTGTGTCTGCTTAAGCCGAACAAGGATAACCACCATTATGGCTGCATAAAGTGCAATCGCCAGGGCTCCAGCTATCCTGTGGACCGTGCGGAGGAGTTTGGCATAACCGGTACTGGATGAGCCCAGAAGATGCAGCATTGTGAAATAGGCAACGAACATGAGACCGGCAAATGACACAAGCCCGGCTACCTGAAGCGCAGACATTGGTCTCCCTCTTCTGCTGAATCCAGTCGAGCCTATCAGGTCACCGGGGCTCTGTCAATTGAATAACCTGGCTAGTGGACGATCCCTAACCAGTCGGTGAAGAGGAACTGAAAACGCCCGATCAGCAAACTGATACGTCCCATAACGTTGTAGCCAAAGGTAGCACCGAAGCCGATCATGAGGAAGGTAATGCCAATCCTTGAAATGGTCTTCAAGGCGCCCTTATGTTCAGCTGAGAAATAAAAATAGATCAGAGTTGTTGCAACTCCTGCGAAAAGAACAGATGCGGAAATTATCTCACCCAAGCCCATTCCTCTCGGATTGAACATAGTGGCCTGAGCCTGCTGAAGGATTCTCACCTGAATATATGAGGGAATTACATATCCGGCCCAGGCAGCGATGTAGAAAGCAACTGGATAACGTGATATCCATTCGGTTTTACGGAACAGTCTTGTGAACATGAGCGCACCGAGGATGCCGCCAATGATCAGGATATAGTGACCCTGATGGAATACCGGAACCCAGAGTTTCTTATATGCTGCTGAAAAGAAGTACTGGACGAGGTAATAGCCTGCTGAGACTCCCACAAGGAGATGTTCTGCAAACTTATAGAAGGGATTGTCCTTGTATAGAAATGAGAAGATAGCCAGTGTCAGGATACCGGCCACCCAGATTCCCACATCACCGGTTACTGCCATCGTCACCTCACCTGGTATGTTTGGGCTCAGCCCTTCTGGCGAAGAAGTATCCTATGTTGCCAATAAGGATGAAAACAAGCATCAAAGTATGAGCCACTGATTGAGCATCCATCCCACGGATGCCCATGCCTGGTTCACTAATCAGTTTCTCGTATTCGGCGGCTCCTTTGAGTCCACCGAGGAATCCCGGTATCTGGCCAGCCTTGTAATATGGGTAAATGAGAATGGCCTGTATGGCTGTATTGCCCGAAATGACCTTTGCTCCATATCTTCCGCCCGCCCAGATTGCCCAATATTCAGATAGTGCACTACCGGAAATGGAGACAATAAGAGCTATGTCTCGATAGGTCTCGATATCCTTCATGATGGGGATTTCATAGGTGCTTTTGCCGTATTGATCGGTTGGGTAGGTCGCCTTGAAGCTTTCACCCAGCCTCAACATCGTCCCTGACCAGTCAGGGTTATATCCTAAGAAGACATAGTCAACACCATAGGTTTTGCCATATCTGTTAGCTGCTTCAGTCAGCAGCTTCTCAGCGATGCCTGTTCCGCCTGCATAGGTGGTAATTGCGACAACCTTTATATCTCTTGAGAAGGCATCTTTCAGCACGGCCACTGACATCGGATTGAGCTCAGCCATGACATCGCCTTCATAGTCAAAGGAGAGCA
>JALGWB010000228.1 GCA_025774405.1 bacterium | reverse complement strand
AGGTTGAAGCCCTCACGAAGCTGGCATCCATAGATCTTGAGCAGGGCAGGCACGAGAATGCTCTTAAGGCGGTGGATCAAGCAATCAGAATTGCCAGCCACCTTGGTTTGCCCCAATACGGCAGGCTGGCTCTAAAGGCAGCAATCAAGGAGGCCTCAGGAGATATCGAGGGGGCAGTAGCAGCCCATTTTGAAGCCCTCGATGAGGCTCTCGAAACCTATAGCGAAAGGTGCCCTCCCAAGCTCAGAATCTGGTATACCAAAAGTCGAGAAGTTGCAGATTATGTAAATCATCTGGAGCAAGTCACCAATCAACCTGAGCTCACCTCCCGTCTCCAAACCTACAAGTCTGCATTTGGCTTGAAATAGCAGTCAGTTTGTGATAAAGTCACGCGGGGTGGAATCTAGCCCAAAAAGTCAAGCACTTTAATTACCTTTCTCAGGAGGTAAGTGTTATGCGGCTTGCTGGCGTTGTTTTTTCGTTTGTTGTAATCCTAGCGTTCAGTGCAAGCGCTGCGCTCGTCAGGATCGGGACACTTCCGACCCCTCACGCGACGCTTTCTCTTTCGGGACTTGATGTCGTCGGAGATGATCTCTTTGCTGTCGCTGACCTTGTGGATAGTTCAATGATGTACATAATCGATGCGGAGACCGGTGTTCTGATCGACGAGATACCGGTGACTGAAAACAACTACCTTTGCTCCGGTGAGCCGCGTCGATTCATCTCTTGTGCCACCCAGCCAGGTGAGTCACCGCGCTATTGGGTCGGCGACAGGTGTGGAATCCTGATATTGTATTATTGGGAAGAAGGATGTCTCGATACTATAAGGTCTCTGAATCCGATGGGCTCTCCTACGCCTCACGGCCTCTTTTTTGACGATGGCGTCCTCTATATGCTCGATTCCGAGATGAGTCGGATACTCGTTGTAGAGCGTACCTCAGGTGAGATTACCGAGACTATCTACATTGAACAACTGGTGCCTGTCCCCCATGCGCTTGCACAGCATAATGGCGACTACTATGTCGTTGGCGGCGGGACTGATGTACTTTACCGGCTTGACAACTACGGCTATGTAACCGAGTACTTCAATCTTCAGGGCATAGATGGGATGTCCGTTAGGGGCTTGACCTTTATGGGGGATACAATCTATGTCGCCGTCCCTGACAGCGAAATCTACATATACTCACTTGACAATCATGGTGAGGATGTGGTTGAAGGCGACAGTGTGGTTGTGGAGGTGATTCCCGACGAGGTCACCGTCGCTTTCGATAGTGTGGCAACAGCCGGGTCACTCTATGTCGAGGTGCTTGAGGAGCAGGCATGCCCACCACCTGAAGGGGTAACGTTTTTCTCTGACTTCTACGAGATGGCTTCAAGCGCTTCATTTGATTACATTGCTCAAGTTACGCTCATGACCGACAGCGGACTTCCGCCCGGTGCTGACCTCGAGGATGTGCGTGTCTTTGTACGGCCTTCAGGTGAATGCCGGACTTGGCGAGACATAACTGTTGCACCAGTGGAGGAAGTCGATGTGCCAAGCGCAAATCTGTTCAGAACTCTCATGCGGACCCAATCCGAGGAGGATGAGTTCTCCGTGTTCGCTCTCGGTATCGATGAGCGAAATCCTGGCGTGGTGGCCCGTCTTAAGTTTGACTATCTCGAGGATGCACTTACCAGCCATGAAGGAGATATCCCGCCTGAGACCTATGAAGAACTTACAAGCCTACTCACAGCTGCACATGCAGCCCTTTCAGCAAAGCGGATTCCACGGGCGATTCATCTCGTTGAGAGGTTTGCTGCCGTGGTTGAGGAGACTCCAGAAATTCCTCATAGGTATGATCCTGAGGGCGTGACCGAAAATGTCGCAGGTCAACTGCTAAGCAGATCTCATACGCTGCTCTTTACACTCGATCTGTTGATCGAGAGCAAGATGGTTGCCCAAGGGATGCCTGGCAAGGGCGATTCTCCGACGCTTCCCAATGTCCAGTCGAGTCTTGGCCTGACAATTGTGGGCAATCCATCAGTCAGAGGAACCAGCATCCGTTTGATCGGCTGTTCCGGTGAGCCAGTGACGGTTAGCGTGTATTCGATTGAGGGCAAGCTTGTGCGAACGTTAGTGGATGGACAGTTGATCTCGGGTCCGTATACAGTATCATGGGATGGGCATGACGGTGTAGGCAGGCGAGTGGCGCCTGGGACATATTTCGTCGTTGCAAGGCAAGCATCCAGCGTGAACGTCACCAAGATTGTGCTTAGCCGGTAGCTCTTATCGACGTTTGACAGCAACAAGCGTTACATCGTCGGAAAAGGGGCGATCCTGACGGAACTCGTCGAGTGTTGCAAGGATCGCCCTGGTGATATCATGTGCACTTTGCGAGGCAGACTGCTGCAAAGTCTCTATCAGGCGCTCTTCACCGAAAAGGTCATCATTGTTATTTAGGCACTCAGTGACCCCATCGCTATACAACAAGATTATGCCCCCAGGTTCAAGAGCTGTTGAGCCACATTCGTAAGGAGTTTCGCTCACGATGCCGAGAGGGAGGCCACCTACCTTCAGATTCTCAATCTTGCCATCGGGTCTCAGAAGCACGGGGGGATTATGACCTGCGTTTGAATAGATGCACTCATTGCTTCGTGGATCAAGTGACATGAGGAAGCACGTGATGAATCTTCCCTCACCCACCCGGTTGATAAGATCGGCATTGAGACTCTGGAGCACCTCACCTACGTCCTTCGAAGTATCCGATCGGATCCTCAAGGCTGCCTGCAGATTTGACATAAGCATGGCTGCTCCGATTCCCTTACCGGCAACATCTGCGACTGCGATGACAATCCGGCTGTCGGCGGCGAATACATCGTAGTAGTCACCACCTACTTCGGTGCAGGCACGATTGAAGGCAGCGATCTCATAGCCGTCCACTGACGGCAGATCTGAGGGAAGCAGTTGGCTCTGAATTTGAGCGGCGATCCTGAGCTCAGCATCAAGACGCTGTTTCTCCCTGGCTATCTCGGCAAGCGTAGCATTTTGAATTTTCTCCGCTATCATTCCGGAAAGTGTGGAGAAGAAGAGAAGGTCAATTTCATCGAATTGTCTGTCAGCCTGGGTTGTATCGATATAGAGGACGCCGACTGTTTGTTCTCCATTCCAGAGGGGGGTACAGATTGCCGACCTTATCTTGAGGTTGGTGATGCTCTCGCTGGCCCTGAGATCATGCTCACCTGCTACGTCCTTTATGAGGACAGCCTCATTGGCTTCAATCGCGCGCCTGGCGATTGAGCGACTGAGGGCGAAACGCTCATTGGTGGCGGCCTTCGAGAGGTAGGCTTTGGGAACGAGATTTGAGGCTTCGTCGAAAACCAGGATAGCTGCTCGTTCGCCTGAGGTGCGTTCAAGGCACACTTCGAGGATGGACTGGAGCGTTCTCTCAAGTGGCAGGTCCATGACTATCTGGCGGGCAATCTCTGCGACAGTGGTGAGTATCTCAAGCGGTGCCTGGAGCTTCGGCAACTTCGGTCCTGCCAGACTCATCGTAGAGGAGGGAAGCTCGCTTTCCTTTTCCATTAGCAGCGCTGGGGTTGGCGGTTGAAATACGATGAGGCAGTTGCCAGCGTTTATGGCATCACCGGGTTTCAATCTGACCGGTGCTGTGACTGGCTCACCATTTAGAAAAGTCCCATTTCTGCTGCCCAGATCACGTAAGGAGTAGCCAGTCTCATCCCGAAAAATCTCAGCATGTCGGCGGGAGACAAGCGGGTCGTCGATGTGGATCTCGTTCTGAGGCAAGCGGCCAATGGTTATGACACGCTTGGAGCTTGTGATAAGCCTTTGCTCTCCTGACCTCAGCCGTAGCAGGAACCTCAC
>JALGWB010000227.1 GCA_025774405.1 bacterium | reverse complement strand
TGAGGAGGTAGATGAGGACGAACCTGAAACCCAGGAAACTGAATGTCGTGAAGGTGGCGATGAGGGGGAATTCAGGGCATCGGAGAATGAGATCGACTGGGGACGCTATCTCAAGGATGGTTTCGAGATGGGTGGGAGAGCCACAGGTGAGTTTGAGGAACAGGAAGAAATGCTCGAGAGGGTTCCCGTCGCTAAGCCGAGCTTCGAGGAGTACTTGATGTCGCAGCTGAGGTTGGCCACGAGTGATGAGGATGAGGTACGCATCGGCGAATTTATCATTGGTAGTCTGGACTCAAATGGCTACCTCACGATGGATAGCCATGAGATAGCCAGCACTTTGGGTGTTGATGTTGACAAGGTTGATGCTGTGCTTTCGATCGTCAAGAGCTTCGATCCGCCAGGGATCGGGGCTCGTGATCTCAGGGAATGTCTGCTTATTCAGCTTGAGCAAGCTGGGCTTAAAGATAGCCTTGCCTATGTTCTTGTTAGAGACCATCTCGACGACCTGCTCAAGAAGCGATATGCTGAGATAGGGCGAAAGCTTAAGAAGACCATAAAGGAGATTCAGAAGGCAGCGGATGTGATCGGCAGGTTCGACCCCAGACCTGGAGCCAGGTACTCCCAGGAGGAGCCTCGCTATATTGTTCCCGATCTGATTGTTGAGAAGGTCGATGATGATTATGTGGTCGAGATAAATGACAGAAACATACCCCGACTGAGAATCAATCGAACCTATAGAGATATTCTCTCGAATGCCAAATCAAGGAGCAAGGAGGAGCACGACTACGTTGTTGACAAGTTGAACTCTGCTAGATGGTTGATAAATACCATCGAACAACGTCGTCAGACCATGCTCAAGGTTATGCAAGCGATCCTTGAGGCACAGCGAGGCTTCTTTGACAAAGGTGTTGAGAACCTGAAGCCGTTGACCCTGCAGGAGATAGCAGAAAGAGTGGGTTTGCACGAGTCAACCGTCAGCCGAGTGACAAGCGGCAAGTATGTGCAGACGCCCAGAGGTGTCTATGAGCTGAAGTTCTTCTTCTCAACGGGACTCAAGACCGATGATGGTGATATCGCTTCATCGAGAAGAATAAAGACCAAGATTGCCGAGATGATTGAGAAGGAAGACAAGCGTCATCCGCTAAGCGATCAGGAGATCGCCAGGCGCCTGAAGGATGAAGGTTTTCTGGTTGCAAGGCGCACCGTTGCTAAGTACCGGGATCAACTCGGTCTTTTACCTGCTCGTATGAGGAAAGAATATTAGGAATGGCGGGAGGAGGCTTGGCAAAGAGGATTCCTTCCTGGTTGAAAACCGAACTTCCTGATGGCAGGTCGCTCCGCCGCATCAGGCAGGTTGTCGCCTCCATTGGACTGAACACGATCTGTCACGAAGCCAGGTGCCCGAACAAGGCGGAGTGTTTTAGTCAGAACTCGATCACTTTTCTCATCCTCGGTCGAAAGTGTACACGGGCTTGTGGCTTTTGTAATGTTGAGAGGTCTCAGCCTGAGGCGGTTGACACAGATGAGCCGCTCAAACTGGTTTCGGCCTGTAGCCGGCTCGGGATAGACTATGTGGTGATCACCTCAGTAACCCGTGATGATCTTGCCGACTACGGAGCCGGCCATTTTGCTTCATGTGTGAGACTGTTGAAAGCTGAGAGATGTGATTGTCGGATTGAATTGCTCACGCCAGATTTTATGGGTAGTTTTCATTTAGTGGACTGTATTATTGATTCAGGAGTGGACGTCTTTGGTCATAATGTTGAGACTGTTGAGCGGCTATATCCAATTGTGCGCGATAGAGCGTGTTACGATCGCTCGCTTGGTTTATTGGAATATGTGAAGACCAAATTTCCCGAGAGCATTACCAAGAGTGGACTTCTGCTTGGTCTCGGTGAGACCCAGGAGGAGGTGAGAGAGGCTCTGCGTCAAATCCGGGACACCGGCTGTGACATAGTGACTATCGGTCAATACATGCAGCCTTCACGGCGGCATCTGCCGGTTAGCGACTATGTTGAGCCGGAGATATTTGAAGATTTACAGGCTTTTGCAGAAGACCTCGGGTTTATTGCTATGTGTGGACCCAGGGTCCGTAGCTCCTTCGGTGCAAAGGCAGCATATCACGCTGTACAATCAAGGAGGCACCTATGCGAATAGAGATCACCTCTACTTCATACGATCTGACCGATGGAATGAAGGAACATATGGAGAAGCGACTACTTAAACTGAAACGCTATTTTGATAGTGTTATCGATTGCCATGTCTTTCTGCGGGTTGAGCGCTTTATCTACAGGTTTGAAATAAGCTTACATGGAAATGGATTCGATCTTTTCTCCGAAGCCCATTCTGAGGATATACACGCTGCTTTTGATAGTGCTGCTGAGAAGATGGAGCGGCAGATCAGGAAGCTCAAGGACAAGATCAGACGCCGAAGGAATCGGCGTGAACGCCCGGTTACCGGGTCAGCAACCAAAGGTGAAGAAGCCACAGAGGAACTCGAAGGAAGAGGTACATGAAGGCAAAGCAAATCTCCCTGTCACAAGTCATCACTGACTGTAAGGAGTTTTTGCATCTGAAGTCGCTCAACCGGCATACGGATTCTGAATATGTTGTGACGAGGAGTGACATAGGAGTACCCGGATTGATACTGGCTGGCCTTGGATCAGCTCCGCACCGGGGGCAGATTCAGGTGCTTGGTGAAAACGAGATATCCTATCTTAAGAAGCTGGAAACTGAGCAGCGCTCACAGGCAATTGCCCGGCTTGGGGAACTTGATGTTCCGTGCATTGTTCTGGCAGGGTCAGATGCAGATCTCGATACGCTTGCCGAGGACTTTGCCAAATGTGAAATACCAGTTCTGAGCAGCGATCTCAGCATGACACAGGTCCTTCAGTATCTGAGCAGCTATCTCGAGGTTGAGCTTGCCCCTGAGATAACGCTGAATGGAACACTGGTTGATGTCTATGGAGTCGGGATTCTGCTGCGTGGCCCGAGCGGGATAGGCAAGAGCGAGTGTGCGCTGGATCTTGTCGAACGTGGTCATCGTCTTGTTGCAGATGATCTGATCAAGGCTATAGCAAAGCCACCAGGCGTGCTCATAGGCAGAAGCGTGGCTCCCCTGCAAAACTACGTCGAGGTGAGGGGGATTGGGCTCATAGACATCGGCAGCATATACGGCATAAGGTCATTGCGAAGGCAGAAGCGTATCGAAGTCGAGGTCAATCTCACTCACTGGGAGAAAGGGGTGTCCTTTGACAGGTCAGGTGTGGAAACAAGTTCCACTGAGATACTTGGCATAAGAATACCTTCGGTCATAGTGCCGCTAGTGCCTGGTAAGAGTATTAGCGTGATTGTCGAGGTCATAGCTTTGAGCCACACGCTGAAGACCTATGGTTACGACCCAACTACTGAGCTTGACCGGAGATGGTTGGAACGCCTGAAGGCCAGGGCTCGCAAGGGCTTTGAGCCTCGTGACACAGAATGATTTGGCTGTGATAGGTTTTGACGGAATGACCTGAAACTCTGGCTGGTCTATGATTGAGCGTGATGTCAGGATAATAAACAAGCTTGGCTTGCATCTTCGCGCTGCAGCTGCCCTGGTTCAGACTGCATCTGGTTTTGAGTCGGATATTCATCTGAGAAAGGATGAAATCGAGGTTGACGCTAAGAGTATCATGGGTGTACTAGGGCTTGAAGCCGGGCAGGGAACGGAGATTACCATAATTGCTAAAGGTTCTGATGAGGAGGATGCAGTCAGAGCGATTGTCGGCTTGATCGAGGCAAGATTCAACGAGGAGGAATAGGGATTTGCCTGCTCGCGAGCGTGAAATTGTCCTGAGTGGGATAGCCGCTTCCCCGGGATTGGCGAT
>JALGWB010000226.1 GCA_025774405.1 bacterium | reverse complement strand
CTGGCGCTTGACGCCTTGTTCCAGATAATCTCACCCCTCATCAGAAACCCTAGATCGATCATGTCCTTCAGTATAAAAGCGTGAAGGGGTATGTAGGGCTTCCTGCCAAGATTTGCAACGTTGACACAGGCCCTTCCTCCTGGAACGAGGACCCTATAGACTTCAGCCCAAACCCGCTTCAGGAATGCAAGGTATTCGTCCAATGTTAGATCCTTGTCGTAATCCTTTCCAACGTTATACGGGGGAGAGGTCACCATAAGGTGAACGCTGCTATCTGGCAGCTCTCCCATTTCATCCGAAGACTTCCGGATAATGCTATCCAGGATTTCTCTGCGGATAATGTTCTCCGTATACTTTACCTTCTCTTCCTTCGGCAGGCCCTCATAGAGCCGGCTGGAGTAATATGCGGTAGAATCATGACTGATTCTTCCAGGCGAACCGAACGAACTCGTTCGTGTTCCTCGTTTTCCAATCCTTCTATTCATCCCTTTCCTCCCCCCAGTAGTCGACCCACCTCTTGTGTGGGTCATAGTCTATGTCGCTACGCTCCCAATGAATGTCAATTCCCCTCACGCCTTGCTCCGCAACCAGCATTTCAAGAGCTTCCTTTGTTATCTCAACGCCCCTAGGATTAGTGCCCGGCTTAGGAAGCTTTATGTACCGCTGGCGCCCCATCCTGTCAAAGACCTCGCGCTGCGATTCCAGCGGGACATACCAGAATTTTCCCGTCTGTCCCCAGTGTATCTGAACGAGCAACATTTCGCACGAAGGATAATAGCTGTTGCTAAACTCTTTGGCTTTGGTGGCATCGACCGTCCAGCTCACCTTCACACCACGTAAGGTCTTTCCAGTGACAGTCTTAATTGATATCGGCACGTCGTAGAGTAACACATCGGCTTCAGGCTGCGTAACTGGGACCTCGGTATACACTGCTTCGTCGCCGTACTTATAGATCAGGAGAGCAACGATGATTCGTTCCCTGAGCGATCCAACCTGCATTCCGATCTTGCCTGCTCGTGAACTTTCAATTTCGGCAAGCTGGAACAAGTATGGCAACCGCTGCCTTATCCTGTTTACTACTACTTGATCTTCAAACAGTCTCTCCAGTTCACTGGCCATCCAAAACAGTCCTCTGTCCTTCAACTGTCTATTTCGTACTGAACTGAGTTGCCTCAGGTCATACAGCCAGTATAGTCGTTCATAAGGCGAGGTGTCAATCTCGTTGAGTGCACACCGGGTGGACCATCGCGTGGCGAAAACCGATCAAGGCGGGCCTCACGATTGATGAGGCTTAGCAGTCTTACGCCGCGGGGCAGACTAGGGGCATTCCCAATGCTATCCATAGGCGTTGACGGGGCGGGTGCAGAAATGGTACAATTATAGTGTGACGGGGTAGAAGGGAGCACCCAGAAGGGCGACACCGACAAAGGTGGGGTCTCCCTGCAAAGCCCAGGTATTGCAGGCAATAACCGGGCTGCCGAAGGTCGCTCATGACAATCGGCAGCCCTTTTCACTTTGAGTGGGGAAGTGATGAACTCAGGGAAAGTTCACGGATTGGCAGTTGCCTTCATTCTTCTTGCCACATGCCTGGCCAATGCCGGGCCATTTGATGTGCCAGGCACGCTCGTCAGGGTTTATCCTCCGGAGGAGGTGCTCTTATTGTGCCGTCATGAAGGGAATTGCCTCGCGCTCGAGTTTCCCGGCGCACGCCCGTGGGTACTTGATGCTACTGATACATCGGTGTGTCCGATGTCTCTGAGGGAGGTCGTCGAGGCAATCAAAGCTATCGACTTTCCGATCAATGATGTTCCAATTGACGTTCTGATTCTTCCGTTCCCGAGAACAGGTGTCGCAAGGTCTTCTGCCGAGGGTCGGGTGGTTTTGCTTTCTCCAGGTCGAGGCTCCTATCCCCGCGAGCACATCCACTATACGGTGACTCATGAGATCGGCCATGTTGTGCACAATGCCTTTATGCCTGACTCAAGAGATGACCTGTGGCACCAGTATATGACTCTTCGTGGACTCGAGGGGGCAGGCTTTGAGAGTGACCACCATTCAGATCGCCTTCATGAGATCTTCGCTGAGGACTTCCGGGTGCTCTTTGGTGGGCCACTGGCTCGAAACGGCGGGGAGGTTGAAAACCACGAGCTTGCATCGCCGGTTGAAATTCCAGAACTGAGGGATTTTATGCTCGATCTTGCCCATAAGGTCGAAGGTGCGATAGTTGTGTACCCCAATCCCTTTACATCAAGAGTTGTGCTTACGCTTACACCCTCAGCGTGCGCGGGCACAATCGTCATTTATGATATTCAGGGTCGACTCGTCTGCTCACTCAAGCCGGAGAATGGGCAGGTCGTCTGGGATGGGAAGATGGCTTCGGGCAGTGAAGTTGCCGCAGGCATCTATCTTGCAGTGTGGATTGAGCCCGCCGGCAGACGTTCTGTCAAGATCTTCAAAGTGACTCCTTGATATTGCAACCTGCACTCTGATATTGCACCATGCACATCGAATGGCAAGACCTGGCATCGGCGACTGCTTTCAAGACTGGCTCACTCAGCTTAACTGCTTGAGCTACAACGGATTGGGAGTCTCAAGTCACGCGATTCAGTGGTATGCTTCTTGCTCATTACCCCGTGCGGCGACTAAGAAGTGCGCTTTATTGAAAAGGCATCTTATCCGGGGAGGTGAGTGAGTCACATGCAGACCCGCAAAACCGTATTCATTCTGGCTGCTGTTCTTGTGCTTATGGTCGGCGCATGCGGCAATGACAGCGGATCCGGACTGCCAGAAGTTGACACCGTGCCACCGAATCCACCTGTTGGACTTCAGGCAGTCGAAAATGTAGGAAGCGTGCGCATATCCTGGACTGAAAATGCCGAGCTCGACCTTGCAGGTTACAGGGTCTATAGGTCTTCAAATGAATCAGGACCTTTCAGGCGCGTTTCATCAGGTCTGGTGCTCTGCCCATGGTACTATGACACTCCAACAGCCATGGCAATGACCTATTATCGGGTAACCGCTGTGGATGAGAGTGGCAATGAGAGCGCTTTCTCTGAAGTGATCGGTGTGTATTACAACACTGGTAAGTCAGGAGGCGCCCATAGACCGGCGGAGCGATAATCTCATCCTTGTAAGCCCCTCTGCCCATTGCGGTAGGGGGGCTACCTTCTCAGGTTGCGGGGAAAAAGACAAAAACACAGCTCGCTAAAGGCAGCAACCTTCGGCTCGCAATCGACTCAGACCCAGGTTACCTTAGCCACCAGAAAAGATCGATGATCCCACAGACTACGTCGATGAGGAGGAATTGAGCGACTAGCATCATCGGCTTCGCCCCCTTTCGCAGCAGGCCTTGCCATGCAAGGCTGCCTACTGAATTGATCGGCGAGGGGCGAGGGAGGGTTTAGGGATTTGTTGGATGCAGATTGAGGTGGCTTGGTACGAATGTCTCGAGGCGGATTGCGAGGGCAGTAAGGTCGTCCTGGGGCTTGCCAGCGGTATAGCGCATGACAGCCGAGTGAATGTGGGCGAGTATCTGGCGAGGTTCGAGATTGAAGACCTGCTTGAGTTCATGGATCAGCCTGGCTTCACCAAACGGTTGATCGTAGGAGTTGAGTTCATCGGTTATGCCATCGGTATAAAGGAAGAGCAGATCACCCTGGTGGAGGCGGACACTTGTATTGTGGTAGGTTGCTTCACCGTCGATCCCGAGGACGATGTCAGTTTCGTCAAGCATCTTGATTGCCATGTCTTTGCTCAGCAGTAGAGGCGGCACATGGCCGGCATTACAATAGGTGAGCGTGGCGCGATCGAGGTCTATCAGGCCATAGAAGAGTGTGATGAAGGTCGCACCGTCTGTGTGCTCAAACATGCTCTT
>JALGWB010000225.1 GCA_025774405.1 bacterium | reverse complement strand
ACAAGGGGAAGCCAACGATTGTTCTCAGTCATTACAATATGCTGGAGTGGCCCTGGAACGCTATGTTCGATACCACGAGATCATACGGGGAATATGCTGGGATGGCTCAGCTTAGATCAATTCTGGAGGAGTCATGTGATGTACTGGCTGTGCTCAACGGGCATGTTCATGCCAATCGAGTCGAAGTTCATAATGGGATCTACTATATCGATATCAATGCGACACTTGTCGGTAGGCCGTCCATTCGATATTTCTATGTCTATCCAAATCAGATAGTCGTTGACTACGAATATCTTTCTGATACCACACTACTCTACCATACGGCAGCGCTTTGCACACTCTGTACAGCTTGCTTCGACCCTTACAAGGTTTGTGACTTCATTGATGGTCGGCCACGTGATAAGGCATTCGTCATTCCGATCAGGAGACTTGCTGGAGTAGTCGATCCCGAAGTTCATCCCCCGTTGGACATCCGACTTTCGAGCTCATATCTACCAGATGCTGAAGTTGAGCTATGTTCAGAGGAAGTCGGAATAGTCAGATTTTCCCTTTATGATGTACTTGGGAGAGAGGTATCGCAAGCATTCCTGAGAAAGTCACATGCGTCTGAGCGGTTCAATCTTGCCCATGAACTGGACGGGCTCGACGTCATCGCGCCTGGAGTGTATTTCCTGCGAGTGAGATTTGGTAATCATGTCGCTACGAAAAAGGTACTTGCTGTAAGATAGGCAAGCATGGGGTTTCCCTTTGATTTGATGCCATTTGCAGGCCAACCCGAAGACAGCAGATGAAGCCATTTTAAGGAGTGGGATGATGGCATTCAAAGTTTTGTTCCTGGCACATGCTCCCGATGCAGATGCCTCTGTTCACAGGGCAACAATAGAGACTGGAAAGTTCCATCTGACCTCAGTCATCATCAGGAATCAGACCGAGGCAGTTGAGATCGTCGGCAGGATGGCAAGGGAGGAAAACCTTGATTCAATCCTGCTTTGCCCTGGCTTCGGACATGAGGATGTAGCTCAAATAGCCAAGGTTGCCGGGGAGAGGATTGGAGTGAGTGTTGCGAGGGGAGATGGTCGAAGCATGGCACTTGCCCGTGAAGCTATGAAGCGGGCCGGATGGTAAGGGACCGGTGATCTTACGGATTTGCTGATACTGGTCACATGAGGCTGTCCAGGATCTCCGTCTTCTCGGCTTTGTCGGCTTCAGATTCGATATCTTCTCCCGCGGTGGAAGCCATGCAGCGGAGCCAGTACTCAACCCCTTCGTTTTGCCTGAGCGGGGCTGTGCCCCACCACCGGTACGGGACTCATAGATGTCACTCTACCTCACACTATCGATTAACCTACCGAGCTGTAACTTAGCTTGAAACAGTGAATTTCGTTTGGTATAATGAAATTCGGTAGCTGGACTATAACAGGAGAAGGCGACAGCATAAGATATCCATTTAGTAAATACAGGGCGGCAGCGAGGACTGTTGCCCTTTCTTCTTGATTTTTTAATTTCGATCCTGGAGCATCCTGCTGGCGGATGCAGGATTGAAGCAAGGCTAACCGTTTGCATAGGCAGAAGGAGGGCAAAATGGGCAAGCAGGTTTCAATTATAGTTTTGCTGGTAGCAGGCATTTTGCTTATGGCATCGAGCGTGACTCATGCCGCGATGTCAACCTTCACGTTTCAGGTGCCAGATCCAGAGCTCCGGACATGTGGTGATCATGTCTATTTTGACATCGAGGGGTTTGGGTCCAGCACCAATCCCTATTATCCAGTTCTACCGACACGCAAGGTGAATTTCGAGATACCTTATGCTGCGACGAATGTCTCGGTTTATGTCATACCCCAGGGGCAGCAGTCACTGGGTCGCTTCGAGAATTACCTTGTCCGCAAGCCACCTATGTTACTCGGGGATCAGACATACAAGCCGGATCCAGCCCCCGAAACTCTACCCGATATTACTCCGGTGAAGCCGTATCGTTACACCGGCGAGCGAATCTTTCGGGGGCATCATTTGGTCGAGGTTATTCTTTATCCTCTTCAATATCGAACTGGCGATGGAGAGGTGCTCTTTACGCCTTCATACGCCATCAAAGTAACATATTCCATGGCGGTTGATCTTAAAGCTTCGGAGGAGATGGCCAGCACGGCTCGATCGCGGGTTTTTGAGCCACTGGCGCAACAGATAATCGAGAACTACGAGAGTGGTCAGAAGTTGCTTGCGCCAGAGCCGCCTGGCACTTTGTACGATCTTGATAATCCGCAATATGCCATCATAACTACATCTACTTTTCAGGCTGCTGCCGAAAGTCTGGCAGCTTGGAAGACCAAGAAGGGTGTTCCGACAAAGGTGTATCTGGTCTCTTGGATAGAGACAAACTATTCCGGTTACGATACCCAGGAGAAGATCAGAAACTTTTTGAGATTGGATGACTCCACACCGCGATTTGATTATGTGCTTCTCCTTGGAGACACGAATGTGCTTCCCGACAGAAAATGCTGGAGCCAGGATGGTGACGAAGTCCCATGTGACTACTACTACTCTGATGTGGTCGATGGATCATATGGGGCAGGTTATGACTGGGACACGGATAATGATCACGTCTGGGGCGAGTTTGACGATACCATAACCTGGCTTCCTGATATCTATGTCGGGCGTATAGCCAGCAGGTCACTTAGTGAAGTTGAGACGATAATAGACAATATCCTATCCTACGAGAAGAATCCTCCTGGCGGTTCGTGGCCCAAGAAGGTTGTCTTCGGTTCAGCCTTTGCGAATTATCCGACAGTGAACTATGGTGCAACCGATATGGCAGCTGTCGCTGAGCATGTGAGAACAGATTTTCTCGACGGGGCTGGCGTGACATATGATCGGCTCTATGAAGCCGCGGGTATCTACCCAACTTCTTACACGTATGACTATGCACTCACTGCAAGCAATTTTGAGACCAGAGTTGGACTTGGGTGTGGGCTCGCATTCCCGAGTGGTCACGGTAATTATTATGGCAATTATCGTCTCGTCTGGTCATGGGATGATGGTGATGGCTACTATCAGGACGGCGAGGGGTCGTGGTACGGTCTGTGTACTCAGGACTACAATCCCTCCACCGATGGCGAAAAACCATATGTTCTGGTTGCCGCATGTCTGGCCGGGCAGTTCGATCGGTCTGAGCAATGTCTTGGCGACTACATAGTTGCCAACTGGGGAATTGGGGCTGTCGCTTCAAGTCGGACAAGCTACTACTGCGTCGAGTGGGATGACCCCGATTGGCCATGGAACCAGGGGCAAGAATACAGATGGTGGGAGGAGATTTTTGCTAATGGCAAGTATCACATGGGGCAGATTCACGGCGACAACAAGTATCACTACGCAATGGACTTTAACACCCTCTATGATGGTGAATATGGTCCTGATCAGGATTATGCTTCCCGCAAGAACATGTTCAGCTCCAACCTCTTCGGTGATCCAGAGCTCCCTATCTGGACTGACACACCCGCTTCGATGAACGTAGCGCACAATAGCACTCTGCCGACCGGGCTCTCCACCTTTGATGTAACAGTGACCTCAGGTGGAAGCCCACTCGAGGACGCTACGGTTTGTCTCTGGAAAGGTGATGAAGTTTATCTTGTGGGACAAACCAATGCTTCTGGTGTTGCAAGCTTCACCCCATCACCATCGACCAGCGGGGTAATGTACGTCACTGTTACCAAGCACAACTACATACCCTATGAAGGCTCAGCTACAGTTGAAGCTGGAGACACCGAGCCACCACAGGTTACAGTGGTTGAGCCTAATGGTGGTGAGGTATGGGATATGGGGTCGAGTTATGACATTAGGTGGACAGCTACGGACAATGTGGGAGTGGTCTCGGTGGATATAGTGTTGT
>JALGWB010000224.1 GCA_025774405.1 bacterium | reverse complement strand
AACTTCCTTTATGACATTCGTTCAGCAAAGAAGGCAGGCAAAAAATCGACAGGCAATGCACGCCGTGGTTTCACTTCTATCCCTTCGGTTGGAGCAAACAATTTCTACTTAATACCTGGACACGCTCCCCGCAGCCAGGTTATAGACTCAGTAAAAAAGGGCATATTGATAACCAATCTTCTGGGCTTCGGGGTCAACATCACAACAGGTGATTTTTCAAGAGGAGCCGAAGGCCTGTGGATAGAAAAGGGACACATCTCGCATCCAGTAGATGGTATCACAATCGCAGGTAATCTCTTCCAGATGCTGCGTGACATAAAGGCTGTTGCGTCCGACCTTCGGTTCTTCGGTAGAATTGGCTCACCGACCTTCGTCATTGGTGAAATGACTATCGCTGGTGATTAGCCCTTCACCGACGATCCATTGTCTGTGGAGATAGGTTTCGTAGAGTCTCCTCACCGCGCCTTCACTCATGAAAGCAAGCCGCTCAAGGAAGGTGCCAATGAAGGCAAGCCACAGAAAACCCGGAGCGTCGAATGCCACTGACATCATCACACCTATGAAGACAAAACACAGCCCTATCATGCGACCGATCCTCGCAGCGATCTGGGTTGCTCTGAAATAGTTGCCCGACCATTTCCATATTACCGCCCGCAACACTCGTCCGCCGTCAAGCGGAAAGCCAGGCAGCATGTTGAAGCAGCCGAGTACGACGTTTGCAAACATCACATATCGAGCTACGAGGGCTGCTGCACTGTCAGCATGACCTGATAGAAAACCAAAGCGCAGGAGACCAGCAAGTGCAGCAATCGCAAAACTCGCTATGGGCCCAGCAATTGCCATCCTCAGCTCAGCTCCCGGTGTTGCAGGCTCAGCTCCCATCTGAGCAACACCGCCGAAAAGGAAAAGTGTAATCTTCCTGATGGGCAGTCCCTGACGCAAGGCGATAAGTGAATGAGATAGCTCATGAGCCAGGACCGATGCAAAAAGGATAAGTGCACCTATTATGCTCATGAGCCAGGTTGTGACTGAACCAAGGTGGTCAACATCCTTAGCAAAGTATTCAGTTCTCAACGAATAGATTAGCAGTGCAAAGACAATGAGCCATGTAATGTTTACATTGACTTCAATGCCCTTTATCTTGCCTAGCTTGAGTGATCCGCCGGGGAACAACTGCTTCCTCTCAATCCACTAGCACGAGACCAAAATAGTCACCCTGTTGATGAGCCGAGGTAACAACTTCAATCGGGAAGCCATTGACACGTGCGGTGTGGAAAACATCTATGCCACAAGCTTCCATAGCAGGGCGCGCATCCTCAGGATGCTTGCACCGCCTGTTGATGTTGCATCTCTCACAAAGGTAACAGGGACCTGAACCAAAACCGAGAGCTTTATAATAGCCAGCCAGGAATATCTCTCTTTCAAGGACCGGGACGATTTCATTGATTACATCATTATCGTGTGCATGGATGAGGATCGCCCGTTTATAGCACGCCACTGCCTTAGCTGTCTCTTCCGGTGTGGGTGTGAAAGGTGGGCATGTAAGCCTCTTGTTGTAGCCACCACACCCGAATTGGCATTTCAGCCTGACCCAGGGTTCGCAACGGACCGTGGATGCTCGGATGACCCTGGCACCGTGAGCACCCCACTCGAGTGCCAGCTTCACAAACCTTTTCAGATCGGCTTGATGAACCCTTGATCTACTCATCTTCAAAGCTCCTCTATCTGGCTTCGCTTTGTACCGGGTTTTTCAAGTGGCAAACCCTGTCTGCAAAGAGGACAGTCGCCAGGCTCATAATTGTCAATTTCACCTCTGACAAGATATACGATTGGGATGTCATACCTCAAACCTTGAGTCCGATTGACTATCATGCCAAGCGCCTGTACCTCACCACCGGCCACCGATGCGATCTCGAGGACTTCATCTATTGAGGCACCTGTCGTTGCCACATCTTCAACAACAACAAGCCTCTCACCTTTGCTGATCTTGAATCCTCGCCTCAGTTGCATCTTGCCACTAACCCTTTCTGCAAAAACATGTCGACAACCCATCACTCTGGCGACCTCATGCCCGATGATAATGCCACCAAGTGCCGGGCTGACGACAACATCGATTGTCGCTGGACCAATTGTCTGTTTGAACAGCTTCCCCAGACTTTCGCCAACCACAGCTGCATGCTCAGGATGCTCGAGCAATTTTGCACACTGTATATATGTCCCACTGTGAAGCCCCGAGGCGAGCTCAAAATGACCACTCAACAGGGCACCAGTTGCCTTCATCAGATTGATTATCCCTTCAGCACCGTTGACCTCTTCAAGCACGGCTGATCTCCTCCTTAATCTTTCTGAGCTTCTCCAGGGGACTCGATGATCTTGTAACGCTTCTTCCAACAACAATAAAGTCAGCTCCTGCTTTTGTCGCTTCAATTGGAGTTGCCACCCTTGCCTGATCATCGCTGCTATCCTGCTTCAGTCTTATTCCGGGAACAACTGTAAGAAGTTCATCACCGTGGGCTTGCCTTATTGCTGCAACCTCCTTTGCTGAGCAAACCACACCATCAAGCCCCGCCTCAAAGGCGAAATTCGCCAGTTTCAGAACCTCTTCATGCAGACCTTGCCTGGTTCCCATACTCGTAAGTTGCGTAACGCCGATAAGAAGTGGCCTGTCAGTGGAGTATTGCCTGCACCCCTCCTCAGCCCCAAGGCATGCAGCTTTGAGCATTTCCAGCCCACCCGCTGTATGTATGGTCACCATCTTTACTCCCAGCGAGCAGGATGTCCTGACGGCACCTCTTACAGTGTTCGGGATATCATGGAATTTTAAGTCGAGGAACACATCCCTTCCCATGGCCTTCACCATCTCTACTATCGGCGGACCATAGGCAGTGAAAAGGATGGAGCCTATCTTAAAGATGCTAATCAATTCATGGGTTAGCTCAACCAGTCGCCTGGCTTCATCCATATTATCACAATCTATGGCCAGAATCACTTCAGTTGATTTTCGTGTCATCACCTTCCCTCCCGACATGTGCCTTGCCCACAAGTTCAGAAATGGTCCGATAACCAAAGCGGCCGATGTAATTCTTCAGTCCATCAATAATGTTTCGGGGCGCATCGAGATCGCGCAAGATCACGCTGCCCACCTGGCATGCAGATGCACCGGCAAGCATATACTCGATGCAATCGCTCGAAGTCTCTATTCCTCCTGATGCAATTATCGGTCGCTCCAATTGCTCAAAAACCTTCCAGACCAGCCGGAGTGTCATTGGTTTGATGGCTCTGCCGCTAAGTCCTCCAGTTATCGCTCCCAGCATGGCGTTTTGCTTGTCAATGTCTATCGCCATAGCCGGATATGTATTGGCGATGGTAATGGCATCGGCCCCACTTCTTTGAGCAGCGATTGCGATTGCTTCAATACCGGTAGTCAGGGGAGGTAGTTTCGCTATGATCACCAGCCGGCTTTGAGCCCTCACCTTCGAGATCACGTCCGTCGTCAGGTCCTCACTTGAACCAAAGGCAATCCCTCCCCTGCTGACATTTGGACATGATATGTTGACTTCAATCGCATCAATGCCCTCAACTTGATTGAGGCTTCGTGCTATCTCAACATACTCATCAACCTCTGAACCCCCGATGCTCACTATCAGGCAGGCATCTGTCTTGAGGGTTGGCAATACCTCATTCAGGAAACGCTTTAGACCTATGTTCTCAAGTCCTATGGAATTGATCATGCCCCAACCGGTGTCCACAAGCCGAGGCGGCTGATTACCGTGTCGCTCCTTGAGGGTTATGGTCTTGGTGACAACCGCTCCGAAAAGCGACATATCAATGAGATGGCTGTATGCGTCGCCATACCCAAAGATGCCTGAGGCAGCGATGAGAGGAGTCTTGA
>JALGWB010000009.1 GCA_025774405.1 bacterium | reverse complement strand
AGTGTGAGCTCCGGGCCAGTCACATCGTTCGATGTGGCCTCGGCAGTGACACCTTCAGAGTAATTGGGAACCTCATCATAGGCGTAGATGGTATAATAGTAAGTCTGATCGGTTACCAGGTACTCATGCACAAAACTATCAATACTTGCGGGTTCATTCGGGAAGCGGCCCCCATTGCCATTCTCAACAGGCAGGCCGTCTTCGGGTGAAACCGGAAAGACACTGGTTGAGTACCTGACCAGGGCTCCTGTGAAGTCGCTTTCAGATGGATTTGTCCAGCTTAGCGTTATCGAGCCGTCGGCTGTCGCAGTTGCATCGAAGGAGCCGACTGCTGATGGTGGTGTTTCATCCGCAGGCACTGCACTGATTGTATCACCCATCGAATAGTTGGCCACCTCATCTGCCGCAAACGCCGCATAGTAATACGTGGTACCGTTGGTGAGCCCCGAGTGGGTGAAACTGTCAATGCTTGCAGGACTATTCGGGAAGCGACCGTCATTGCCATTCTCAACAAGCAGGCCATCTGAGGATCCTGTGGGATAGCTACTTGTTGAATAACGGATAAGAGTGTGGACAAAGTCAGCATCTGCTGGGTTTGTCCACCTTAAAGTGACAGCCGTGTCACCTGGTGTTACTGTACCGAATGCAACAGGTGCAGGTGGGATTCCATCAAAAGGTGTAGCGCTGTCACTTACCCCTGCTGCATGGTTAACCGCAACATCGAAAGCAAAAGCTGTGTAGTAGTAGGTTGTACCATTGACGAGCCCAGTGTGGGTGAAAGCCTCGCTTGAACCTGGTGCGTTGTAGAAGATACCGTTCTGCCCATTCTCAACAGCCTGCCCGTCTGTGGGGGTTACAGGGAAGTCCGCGGTGGAGTACCGAATGAGGGTACCGGCGAAATCACCATCGCCAGGGTTTCTCCACTGAAGTGAATTTGCCGTATCAAGTGGCAAGACAACGAAGTCAGTTACATCTCCAGGCGGGATGGTATCTCCGGGGGTTCGACCCGCAAGCCTCGCCACACCCCAGAAGCCATCTGTAAGACCGAAACTCACAGAGGATGCCACCTCACCAACCACTCCCTGTCCAAGTGTGCCCGATACCATATAGGAGCTGCTCTGGGTATCACCACCACCAGCTCCAATTACATCACTTGCAATCCCACTTTCTGCCAGCGAGGGTGCGGCTCTTGGCAGAAAAGCGATGGCCCACATCATCGTTGTAACCAAAGCCCAAGAAGCCGATCTGGGTTTCCTCATATTAAGCTCCCCTCAAAGGTATCCTCATGGTGTCAGATAGCATCACCATCTTGATCTATTCACCAATGGATTCTTGAGATGCTTCGACGGGAAGCATCGTTTCCTTCTCAGATTCCTCAGCAAGCTCGAACCGCACATGTTCGTAATTCTTCCACTTGGCAACGACTCTCCAGTCGAAGGTGGCATTTACGCTTTCCGCACCCTCACCGGTTACTATCACGTCGAAACCGGTTGTGCCTTTTTCAACATAGAACTGACTGGTCATGGGCGAAGTAAGTTGGACAAAGACTTTCATTGGGTATTTCTCACTTATGGTTACACAGTCAAGATAGGTTGGATCGAGTTCGATATGAGACCTGCCGCCCACTATCTCACCGCTTCCGTAGTCATCGATCCAGGCTTCAGGACTTTCAGGAGCAATAAGGGTTCTTCGGCCCCGGCGGGTTTCCATCACACTTGCCACGGTCCCGTCACCATTGATCTTGTAGTGGGTCCCGCCGCTTGACATGTAGTTGACTCTCACCGATTGGCCTGTCCCGATGTAAGTATAGATTGCCGCCTGACCATTGTTGCCTGTTCGATTGGCGCGCACGTAGAGCCCGATATCATAACCTGTAATTGCAGCACCTTCTCCACCGGTCAGGTAGTAGCCGACTTGACCTTCACCAGCAGCGAAAAGCGCAGTTCCAGTTGCGTTAGTGTTCTCTGCGTGGATTGCGAAGTTAATATCGCTACCCGAATGGTAAACCTTCAGTCTTCCTCCGAAATAGCCGGCGTAGGTGGCACCATTATCGTTCGCATAAATTGCGTAATCGATCCCCGAGCTGCCCCTTGCATAGATTGCACTTCTACCTGATCCGTCAGCCAGAGCCTGGATGGCGTCGCCACCGCTGCCATTATTTTTGGCAAGGATGGCTGCGCCTGCACTCGAGCCTGCCCAGGATGAGTATATGGAATATGCGCTCGTACCCGCACCATCCTCGACCTTTATGCCTTTGCTCTTGCCATTCGGATTAACATAGATGCGAGTGTCAGTATCAGGCGATAGAGACCCGGCGGACAGCACTTCATTATCGTTATCTATCCTCATCCAGTAGCTGCTGCCAGCCTTACCGACATAGACATCATCAGATGGATAGAGGTTAACATCATCACTTGAAGTCATGACAAGATCGGTACCTGCCTGGTAGAGTCTTGTATTGTCACTGCCAAAGCTTATACCACCACCGGTATCAAGCCTTATGTCACCTGCCACATGGAGCTTCTCAGCGGGTGATATTGTGCCTATTCCAATCTTTCCCGAATTGCTTATGTAAAGTCTGTCAGTCGCAGCCGTCCGCAGTCTGATATTGCCGCCGGGACGATTGTTGGCAATCAGCATGGACGCAGGATAATTCGAGTGTCCTTCATCGTAGGCGATGATGTAAGCCAGATCGCCGTTCTCATCTGAGAAATCTATTCTTTCGGCGGAGTTTGAGCCTGTATTGGGATTCTCAACTTTGAGGATGGCCTGCCCATTCTCGTCACGGTAGATGTGAAGCGGTGCCTCCGGGTTCGTGGTTCCAACACCCACATCACCGTCATCGTCAATCGTAAGCCTGTCAGCATTATCGGTACCCAGCGTGAGCCTGTCACTGGTGTTGTCATAGTGAATCCAGCCAGCATTGGCATCATCAACATCACCGAAATCAACGCCTGAGCTCTTGTTACTCGGTGTAAGCATATTGATTCTGGCGTTGCCATCATCCTCAACCACAACCTCAGCTCCATCAACAGGTGTTACCGCTACTGCCGAGCCATCAAGAACGTGAAGCAACACTTCGGGCTCAGTTGTCCCGACACCAACCTCACCGTCATTGTCAACATAGACAACATCCGTCGGAGCGCCATCTGCCGCATCAAGTGAATGTCCATCACCTGTGCCGCCAATATCATCAATCCCATCAGCGAAATCAGCTGGCACGTTCTTGAGTTTTGTCCAGTCAACTGGATTGCCAGCATCGTTTATGGTGCCCGCATCATTGAGTTCACTTTCAGTGAAATAACGATCATCATGATTGTGGTTCATAACTGCATATCCATCAGCAGCAACTCCACCGAGGCTATCGGCGTTGGCTGCATGATAGGCAAATGGCACACTTACAATCTCTCGCCTTGGGCTCAGGATCTCAGCGCCAATCTCTACTTGAAGCCAGACTGGATTGTCAAAAGTCAGATCAATCGGGGTCACACTCCCCAGGATTACTGTGAAAACACCCGAAGAATCTGTCGTAACGTCCTGGGATTCGCTCCAGAGCTCTGTGCCACCACTTGCCGTGTTATAGATGCGGAATGTCATACTCTGAACACCTACAACGGGCTCTCCAGTTGTCTTATCCTTGAGAACCCCCTGGTAGTTGATCTTCTTGGGGATAGCACTAAAAGCAACACCCGCAGCCAGAAGAATCAGCAGGACCACAACCACAGAAGTCCGCGATCTCATCGTCTTGCTCCTTTCGACCAGGCCAATGTCTTTTGAGGGTATGAGCAGTCCGGAGGAAACTCAGTGCGGTAGGGTCAACTCCTGAAACCGCCTGCATCCAGGCCGGCCAGACTCTCAAGGGGCAACCTATTTTGAAGATCCCTCCCCCAGTCTATCCTAATCCTCAACCATGTCAACCAAAAAGACAAGCGCCACCGGGCAAGCCAAACTCCAAAACTTTCGCAGAAGAGAAGTTGCAGAAGAATCTCAATTTGTGATACTGTCTGGCTGGCGGAGGCATCTAAATAGGCGATGGAAATCGAGATCCGATCATGCATGCCAGAGGACGATACCTTTAGCCCTCCGCCAGCTGGATCGGCAACGAGCGATAACCGGGGAAAGGAGTATTGAAATGATAGATGAGCGAACTGCTGAAGCCATGAAGACAGCAATTGAGATGGAGAAGTCAGGACACCGCTTCTTTACGGAAGCATCAAACAAGGTCAAGCATGAAGTTGGTCGCAAACTTTTCAGGAGGCTTGCAAGTGAGGAAATCGAGCATCTAAAGACCTTTGAGAAGATATTCGATGAACTCTCGAAGGGTGGAGACTGGAAGCAGGCAATGTCTTCGCTTGGGACGACGAGGAGAATGCCTTACTTCGACGAGGCTCGAAAGGAGTTCAAAGCTGAGGATCTAACAGTGGAACTCGATTATCTTCGAAGAGCTCTCGATATCGAGAGGCGTGCAATAGACTTCTTTGAGAATGCAATCGCAGGTGCTCAAACTGAAGAAGCCAAAGATGTATTCAAGAAAATTCTCGAGGAGGAGAAGAACCATTACGATCTAATCCAGGCTGAGATCGATAGCATCAACCACTCCGGTTTCTGGTTTGATGTCCACGAATTGCGCATGGACAGCCAATTCTAGCAAGGTGCCCAACGCTGATCAAGGGGTGAAGGGCTGGCAACCCCCAGGGGCACCGCCTCGGACGCAAGACTTAAGGCAGGTTTGGTTGTACGCGGGATACTCTGCTACCCAGGGTGATGGTCAGGTGAGTGGACTTTGCGGTAGTTTTATGGTGAAGGCAGAGCCTTTGCCCACTTCGGACTCGACCTCAATTGTGCCGTCATGGTCAGCAATGATCTTGCTACACGTTACAAGCCCGAAGCCATGACCGTGCTCCTTTGTTGTAACATTCTCGATGAAGAGACGATCCCTGACATCAGAGGGAATACCCACACCATTATCGCTGACTGAGAGACAAAGTAGGCCCTCCTCCACCCAGGTCCTTATTTCTATTCTTCCATTCATCCTTGCAGCCTGCTTGATTGCATCCGTCGCATTATTGAGGAGATTGACAAGTACCTGAGCGATGGCATCAGGATCAACCATGACGTCAGGCAGATCCTCCGCCAGATCCATATTGAGATCTATTCCCCTGAACTGCCCCTGTGCTGCCACATAGGCGACAAGATCGCTTACCACGCGATTGAGATCACAGGCCTGCTTGCCCTTTTTGAGTTTGGCATAGTCAGTAAGCCCCGCAGTGAAATTCCTGAGCCTGGCCATATTACCTTTCAACTTCGCTATTCTGTCACGCGCATATCCAATGTTACCTTCCTCAAGCGCCATCTCGACGAGTTCGGTGCCGCCAAGAATCACACCGACAAAGTTGTTGAGTTCATGGGCGATCGATGCCGCCATGAGTCCCTTTTCCGCAAGTTTGGTGAGTTCAAAGAGACGTTCCTGGTCAGCAACCTGACCCGTAATGTCCTCAAGTGTCACCACACATGCAGCCCCGATCTCAGATGTCTCCGGCATTCTTGTTATGCATGCATTCAGAACTCTCTGCTCGTCATTATGCTTGGCCAGGATCCGAAGGGACATGCTCTCTCTCCCCTTCGTAGCGCACTCAATGATGCGATCTGCCCAGCCACCAAAAACATTCTCGGCAAAGATTGCCTTTATGTCGCTACCAATCAGTTCAGTAGCATTGCTTACCCTGAGACCAAGCGTCTCGAGAAGCTCAAGGGCTGCGCGATTGATCTTTCTCAGGCGCTGGGTCCTGTCGAAGACAAGAACTCCTTGACCAACGCTGTCAAGAACGGTGAGGTACCACTTGTTGAGGTCGGCAATCTGCCAATAAAGATAATAACTTGCCACCAGTGGAGTAATGGACTTTACCAGTGTACGCAACAGATCAATATCAACCCTGGAAAAACCCTTGCCTGTCACCTTCCCGCCGAGGCCTATGATTCCGAAAATAGCCCGATTATGGACAAGCGGGCAGATAAGCTTGACACCTTGCTGAGCCAGCAGATTTATGGTTTCGCAGGCTTCCCTCGCACCCATGCCAATCTCGGGATCAATGACATCATCCAGTCGGGCAAAAGATTCCCAATCCTCATGACTCATTCTGATCGAAGTCAGCATGACGTTATCTCTGAAACCACCCGTTGCAAAGAAGGATTGACCCTCGGGTTGGGGACTTGGTTTTTTCAAGACAGCAAGCGAGTCAGCAACCGAGAATTGTCCGCAGAAAGTCATTAAGAGCACTTCTATGAGAAGTTCGAAATCCGGCTTTTCGCAGAACTGCCTGATCAGCCTCGAAAGTGAATCAAGGGCCAGTGCCTGCCACTCGGAGCCCTGGCTTGATGCCAGCGAACTCGTCTTCTGATCACCCACGTGCGCAGCTTTTGTAGTCATACGTCTTTCGCCAGGCAGAATTCCCTGGCAGCACTCTCGTCCTGCTTTATTGTAAGGAAGTCGCAGAGATCCAGAACACCGAGGATGTGGAGAATCCGATCCCTCACATTGCACAGGATGATATCACCACCATCCTCCCTCGACCGCCCAAGAACTCCAAGTATCGATCCCACACCTGCAGATGACAGGAATTCCAGTTCGCGCATGTCAATTATAATGTACCTGTAGCCTGCCTCCTGAGCTTCACTCAAGGCAGCTGTCATCTCGTGGGCATTGCTGTTGTCGAGAGATTTAGATGTATAGATGACAATCGTAGTTTCGCTTATCTTCTCGGTTTTGAACACCCTGCTCCCCCTACCTCACACACTTGGTCAGGGTCACAACATTTAACCTCTCCCCGACTCGACGATACCTTATACCATCGACAAGTCGCTGGATCATCGTCAGACCGATACCGTTGGTTTGCTTGCTTCTTATCGCCTTGCGGGGATCAAAGTCAATCGAGGCACTCGTCGGATCGAATGGTTCACCCGAATCTGCGAATCTCAACGAGATTTTATCGTTTTCAGGAGTTGCAGTGAAGGCTATCAAATCGGTTTCACTCAGTCCGCTGTGCCTGCGGATATTGGTGGCAACCTCATAGAAAACTATTTCAAGATCAAAGGCAGTTGTCCCTGGAACACCAAGCCTTACCAGGAAATCGTGGAAACGGCTGAGAGCATCGTTTATCCCCGCCATCGAGGCTTTGAATTCAAGCTCGAGTGAGATTCCACTTTCAGTGGAACCTTGCCTTGGCTGGGTACCAACCTCGACACGATCATAGCCGATTGTGAAGAGGTCATATAGGTCGAGTACTCTCAGCACGCGCTCGAGACCATATCTTACTGAGACAAGGCGCATCGCTGCACCTGCGCCATCGCACTTTGTCTGAGCCTCCCACAGGAGGTTGATATGACCCGAGGTTGCATGATCAAGATGGGAGCAATCGATCAGTACTTCATCAGGTCGTTCCTCAAGCACGACCTCAAGTTCGCCGAAGAAGCCCTCAATTGCGCCTTCATCCAGATCAACCGGCACCAGAATCTTGTACCACCTGTTGGTGTCAATATGCATTCTTAGCCTCCAAAGGCATCTCATAATGTTTATCGGCAGCTTGTCCTTTCCATTTGATAGCCAATAGCGTGATATCGTCATATTGTGGCGCACCGCCTACAAAGGAGCGCTGCACTTCCAGAATTTTCTGAATCAATCTATCGGGAGCGAGGTCTCTATTCTCGAGCAAGGTTCTGATGAATCGATCCATGCCAAATTCCTCACCGTGTTCATTTTGAGCCTCGTTGATGCCATCAGTGTAAAGAATCACCCAATCCTGAGGCTGAAGGCTCACCATTCCTCTCTCTATTCTTGCCTCATAGGTTGCAGTATCGACCATGCCGAGAGGAAAGCCCTTGGTTTTGATCATCTTCACCTCATCGCTGCCAACTCGTATGAAGAGCATCGGGTTGTGACCTGCGGATGCGAATCTGAAACTTCCTGTTTGTTTGTCGAGGACACCAATGAACATCGTTACAAACATACCCCTTTTGATATTGTCTTTGAGTTCAGCATTCGCTCTGGTAAGAAGCTCGGCCGGATCACTGATCGTCCATGCAAGACGCTTTATGATATCCCTCGTCAGCAGCATCACAAGCATTCCTGGCAAGGACTTTCCCGAGACGTCACCGATGATAATCCCGAGGCGTTTGTCGTCGAACTCGAGAAAGTCGTAGTAGTCTCCCCCAACCTCCCTGGCACTCTGGTACGATCCCGAAAGCTGGAATACTCGCGATTGGGGGAAGCCTCTCGGCAAAATGTTTGCCTGTATCTCCCGTGCTATCTCAAGCTCGCGAGTCATGCGTTCCTTTTCCACAAGCTCCTTTTGGGCTTCGTTTAGGCGTGATCCTAAGAACTTGAGCGTTTCGGCGAGAAAGCCCAGCTCGTCCTTGGACTCAACAGGGATGTCAAAGGCAATGTCATGGGGATCGACTCGCTTGAGGTGATCTGCTATTACCTTGATTGGACGGAGCTTTCGCCTCAATATGGCATTAGACAGTGGAATGCCGACAATTATCATCAACCCCGTGAGGCCAGCAACGGTCAGGATAGAGTTAATTCTTGCACGCTTTATCGGCTCTGCCGACGCAGCAAGCGCCAGCCTCCCAAGATGAATCCTGCCCTCTTCGATTGGAACACATATGTAGAGCGTATCCTCCTTGACCTTGAACCCCTCACCCGGGCGCAACATTTCAGTGAATTGATCCGGTTCTATCTGATTCAACCTGCCGGAGCTGATAACCTGTTTTATGTCAGTGTGCGCAATGAAGATACCCCGGTCATCGGTGATACCAGCCCAATAGACCTGGGGATTATCAAGGGTAAGCTTCTTGCAAAGGTTGTTAAGCAACAGTTCATCAGGCCCACCACTGGAGATGATGAGCTTACCTGCCGGACCAGAATAGGAACGTGCCTGAACTAACAGCTTATCTATGACATTATCGGTTACAGCCTTTACGTATTGTGAAGAAAGTACATATCCGGTGATGACCATGAGTGCTAGAATTATCACAGAGACATATCTCACGAACTCGACGGTAATCGATTTCTTGAAAGCCGAGGGTTCCGGCCAGCTGCTAAGCGTGCTCTCACCTGCTTTCATCGGCTAGCTCCTCCAGTCTGGCAATCTCCGCCTGTGTTCGCTTTATGAAATTGGCAATCTCGGCACTTTCAGGAGCCAGCCGGGCAGCCTTCTGCCAGATCCCGATCGCTTGTTCAAGATGCCCATCCGTATAGAGCTGGACACCGAGGAATTTGTAACCATTGACGAGATACTCACGCACTGATTTATATCCAGGTGCCATCCGCTCGACGCTCTCCCATTTCGAGATAGCAGTCCTCAGATTGCCCTGTTCAAAAAGATGCTTGGCAGCCTCATATGTTTTCTCAACCTGCCTCAGGGTCTCCCCGGTAAGCTGTGGAGTCGATTCAGGAGAGACGGGCTTTGGCTCGGATTCTGCGATTCGATCCTGGGCTTCTGCCAGGCGCGATGCAAAAGATTTACACCATGGATGCTGGCTTAGACGCACACATGCTGAATCAAGACGGGACCTTGCGAGATGATAGTTACCGGTAGTCAGGGCGTTCTCGGCCATGTCTCTAAAACGCCCGAACTCTGCTCTCTTAATAATCAGTTTGATTCTTTGATCTGGACCCGCAACGGCTGCTACTGATCTTGCGGCGACAAGTGCCTCTTCATATTTGCCATAGGTGAGCAATGAATCGGCAATGAGCACCTGTCGCAGTATCTGCCTTTGATGGAGGCTTTGTCTCAGGGCATTTGTTGCTGTCAAGATGAGATTGTGAGCATCTTCGGATTCGGGGTCTTCGCCAAGAGCTAATTCAGCGAAATACCTCACACCGAAGAAATCACCAGTGTCAAGCCTGGCCAGAGCTGAGTCCATATAGGCAACATAGGCGAGCCGATGGCGCTGGGTCTCCATCAACTGCCTGGCTTGAGTCGCGAGTTCATGAACATAGCTTGTATCAAGATCACTACCGGCAGCCAGGAATAGAGCTCGATCCAGTACCAGGCTGGCATCGTCATAATCACCATGCTCAATAAGCGTCTTGCCACGCTCAACCAGGCTTGTCACTTTGCGTTGATTGTACTCGACCAGGCGCTGCCTCAGAAGCCTGTTGAATTGTGCCTCTCTCTGCTTCTCCCTGATCTCGAGCCTCTTGCTTCTCGGCAGACCAAACTCTGCAGACAAGGAGAAGGTATGCAGTCCACCAAGATCTCGTTCCAGATAGGCGTAATCGAAGGAAATGGCTTTCACTTCAATCCCCAACCCGAGTGACATGTTGCCGTCACGCAAACCAGCTCTCAGGTGCAACAGGTTTGCCAGATTCCACTCAAGTCCACCACCTGAATGGGAGTTGACACCCTCAGTCTTGCTGATGTCGAAGAAGGCTGAGATAGTCTGATCCCATTTGAGCCCGGGTCTCACCCTGAGTGCTATGCCAGCATCGATTGTCTGGGGTTCCGCTACCTTTTCACTTGCAAGCTTGAGACTGGGTTTGACAGCGTTGCGCCAGTTGAGGCTGGCTGCTGCCGAGGTGAGCCATCGCCATCCGGGGTTCAATGTCCGTCTGACTGAAAGACTCACCCCCGGCGATGATGTGGAACTATAGGTGTCCAGAGAATGGTGATTCAGGGTAAGGCTGAAGCCCACATCAAATTTTGAGAGCTCGTGACCATAAGCAAGGTAAACGGCGAAGCGGTTGTCACTAAACTCTCCAAGATCGAGATTGGTCTCATCACGTCTGTCTATGCCGGTTATGCCAAGTCTGAACAGCCCGATTCCAAAGGTACCAAGATCGAGAGTTGGATAGGTAGCACCAAAGTACTGATAGCCCATGCCGGTATCGAATAGCTTGCTGTAGAACATACCGACACCCACACGCTCGGCACGAACCAATCCTGCAGGATTCCAGAACGGTGCGGTGATAGGTCTTGGCTCAGCAACAGTGGCACCTCCAAGGGCAAGATCCCTGGCACCGGCCCCGAGGCTGAAAGGCGATTGGGTCGCATCGGCAGCCAGAGCAATCTTCGCCGTAAAGAGAATGACCAGCACAAGCCCTGCCCTTTTCATCTTATGACTGCCACCTTTCTCAGCACCTCCTCGGTGCGTCCCGAAGCGTATCTTGCGGTTAGCCTGAGCAGGTAGGTTCCAGGAAGCACAATCCTGCCATCATCAGTCCGCCCATCCCACACATCGCTGACTTCACCATCCTCCGGGTAGCCACCTGCCTCTCGATAAGCATCGATTGCAAGCTTCCTCACCAAATCACCGGTCACGGTATAGATCTCTATATCCACATGGGCATCCTCACTCAAAACGTATGCCACGGTTGTGCCGTCCTGAGGTCGGAAAGGATTTGGATAATTGCTTAGTGATCCGCTTAAGTCACTTGAAACAATTGAGAATTCTCTCGTCACGATCGGATATTGCGAGGTCGCAAGGGCTGCATCCACAGGCGTCAAGAGGTGGCGATCAACGAAACCAATCGAAGATGAATCGGTGAATTGAATGACATAATTTCCTAGGGGCGCATCCGGGCTGATTGAGCCTTCGAGTCTCACCTCAATCACACTGCCGCCGGGAATAATACAGTCCTCAGTGGGGACAAGAACAAAGCTACTGTCTCCAGGCTCGCTGGTTGCAGCGACTCTTCCGTCCACCATGAGATCTAAAGTCTGGAAAATCTCTCCCGGGGAGGTTTCGCTCAAACCATCAGGGGTCCGCTTCAGTAGATGACCTCTGGTTTGAACCAGCAAGAGGTCACCCTTGCGGGATGAACCGTAGCTCACAGCGATGTCTGCGAGATTGACTTTGCTTTCACCTGGAAAACTGACACCAAGTGGCAAGGGATTGATCCGCACTATGGGCATACCAGCTGGCATAAGCACCTTAACAAGATGGCTGCTGAAAGGTAACTCCAGTGGACAGTCATCATGTCTTGTGAAACCGATCGGTCGGCCGGGATCGGTGGCATCTCTCAAGGCGATCGCATCCTCATCAGCCAACATGATGAGAAAGCCATCATACGGCACATCGGGTTCGATGTCGGCAACTAGCTGGATGGTGGTGGCGCTGCCGGGCTCAAGGGCAGGCTCATCCGAGAAATCAAAGACGATATTGCCACGATCAAGATCGATGGAGCTCTCGTAGATAATCGTGCCTCCATTCAAGCGATAGCCTATTCGATCGAAAAGTTCGGTTGGATCAAGCCATCTATCAAGTGAATCGAATATGCCCACTTCCAATCCTTCAATGATAACGCTAGAATAAGCAGGAGATACAGGATAGCTGAATCCAAGTGATAACAGCTCCACACCCTTATCTCCAGCAAAGACCTCATCTGGAAGGTCACACTCCATGCAGAGGAATGGACTCTCGGCTGGTTGGCTGAGAGCAATGAGGGGAGATACCATCGGGAATGTTGAACCGCCATCGAGTGGATCGTCAACGGCTTCAATCACCGCACCGGAGCTGAGATCCCGGAGTCTTATCCACGTACTGTCTTTGACAATTATCTGAAAGGCATTGATATTCGACTGAGACTTCACTGATGCCCTGATACTTATGCTATCGCTTTGACCCGGGCTTAGCACAGGCGGGGCTGTCGGTAAGATCGTTGCGCGAAGTGAATCCATCTCATCAGCTCGAAGCTCACCGATTACCGCTTGGCCAACCACCAGCTCCACTTCTGTGAAAAGATCTGAGGGCTTGAATGCTGAGCCCTTCTCATCGACCAGCTTAAATGTCACTCGTGTAAGCTGCACTTGTGAGGTCTTTTCGTCACCCTGGTGACGAAGTATGATCTTGAGGAGCCGAACATCTTGCTGTCCGAAGTTTATCTTGTCAAGGTCTGGAGCAACGCAGGATACCGCCACTTTCCTCGACTGATTGGTTATCAGGCAAGGCGGTATGGTAAGCGGGAAGGTTATGGCTGGATCAATCGAGACAGGGTCACCAGTATTCGTATCAACGAATCTAACCGCCTGCTCATCTGGCACCGAAATGGCAAACGATTGAGCAATAGCCAGGCTATCGAGGCTGATTGCAGCGGTCGAATCAAAAGGTGACACGTGTCGATATCTCAGGCTCAGCGGGAAAAGGTGGCTCTGTCCTCGCGTAACCGCTGTTGGTACTGAGCCTATAAGCTCAAGCCACACACCGGCCGGAACTTTCTCTATGGAGGTGGTCTGTGTCAATATCACGGCAGAAGATTCAGCCAGCGATTTCGAGTATGCCTGAATCTGCCAACTTGCAGTCCCCGGGGCCACACCGATGAATCTACTGTTGAATTCAACGTATCCTCCGGGTTCTATCCTCTTCGAGCCAACAAAATCTGAATCGGCAGCAACACTGGCCCCAATCGGTACTACCCTGCAACTAACATCTTCAAGTGGGAAGCTTGAGAGATTGGTTACGATAACATGTAGATCTATTTGCTGACCAACTGAGTACCTGGACTTAAGCCCGGTGTATGCGACTTTCAGGGTCGAGCTCGATATTATGAAAGTCTGATTGCTGCTGACGGGGGTGTCAATAGGTCCATCGTTATCAGAGGTGAAAGCACAACCACCGAGCGGGATTGAGGCTTTGAAGCTCGCTTCTGGGCGTGCTTGCTGATCGATGTCACCTGCAACCAGAAGAATCGGTGCTGCATCAGCAATCCTGAGGTTCAGGCCACTCACTGACCATCCATCGCCCTCAAAAATGAACTCCCCAAGCAAGCTATCGTCGCCGTCAACCTCAAAATCCTCATCGAGATCCAGCAGTAGCTCGAGCCGACTGATATCCGTGGAATCGGCATTGCCCTGGTTGGTAATCACAACCTGGGTCAGGGTGTCAGCCATTTCTCCATTGTGGGCTGGGCAGAATGCAAAGAGGGTAACATCCTGGTCACCAGGCGAAAGTGTCCTCACCTGAACCTGCCCGACTTCATATTGAGCAGCAACAGAACCATCAACTACAAGATAGCCACCCCTCGATACAGGGATGTCACCATTTATGTTGACTTGCTGATCAAGACCAAAATCAGCCTGGGTGTCAATTGTCACAACAAGCGTGTCGGAATCAATCATGTCAAGAGGTAGGTCACTCAGCACAAAGAAGTAGGAGAGTGACTCGGGAGCAAGTGCGACGTTGAGACCTGCCAGCTGGAGCTCGCCACCCTCGAAATAACCTGTTGCCAGGAGCGAATCATCATCGAATGATCGGTCGCCATCACTATCATAGAATAGTGAGACCTGTCCCAATTCACTGTCACGGTAATCCAAAGTCGCATGAGATCGTGTATGATTCGATAATCTCACCCTTTGAAGCATCTTGGGCTGGTCAATGTAACCGTTGTAGAGCGCAAAAGTGAGAAGCGGAACTTCTTTCTCACCCGGATTGACATCCATGGTTTGCATAGGAATAGGGATTACAGTCAGTCGATTGGCAGGGAAAAGCAGATGCGCTTCAGGATTGGTAATTGGCCCATCATCCGGACCATCTGCACCTGAGGAATATCCGATGCCGCCGATCGGGATTTCAAAACCAAGCGTGCCGCCATAGAAATCATCATTGCGAATGTCGACTGTCACTATGAAACGACTACAATCACGAAGCGGATAGCCCATGCCATCAATTGCCCAGCTGCCCTCATCGAAGGTGAGCTCACCGAGCAGGATGTCGTTCCCACCTGGCCCATTTGCATCTATGTCAGCAACGAGGTTGATCTTATCGACAGCCTCACTGGCGGATACCTGGCCAATGCTAATCAGTTCGAGCCTATAGAGGGAATCAGAGGCATATCCATTCTGCGGAAGATCAAAGTCAAGCACTGGACAGTGTTTCTGCCCTCCATACAGTGTCTTGCCTTTGATCGGATGAACTGTAACAGTTGCTGCCCGAAAGATCTCAACCACAAGCGGCTGGCGATTTGTCAGAGGAAAATCCCCGATGACCTCAACCTCCCCTTCCGCTTTGACATCTTGAGGAGATTGGATTGCAAAGCTCAATAGATTGCCATCCTTGGGAAGGAGTGAATCGAGATCTGCAGTAACATATAGTGTCGAAACTCCTCGTGATGGCAAGCCAATGTCGACGAGCAAGGTCACTTTGCCATTCTCGAGCAAACCGGTTGCAAGCAGGGAGTCACTCTGGGTTTCGACCGAAACATCTCCGTCGCCTTCACGGAGGAGCTTGACCACATCTATCTGGCTATCGACCTGAGGCTGGGACGCACCATCAGGATCGATCCCTGTGAAGGTCAAGGTCAGACTGTCGATATGGACGGCTTCGCTATAGGTATTGGATATGTCGAAAGCAAATATGGGTCCGGTGCTGTCACCCGGATAGACCTGTCTGCCAGATAGATCATGAGCTGTGAAAGCAAGCCCACCTGTCGAGACTATGGTGACAGTTTCTACTGAGGCAACTGGGGCGTCAATTGGACCATCGTTGTCCGATGACATCTCCAGCCCGTGGAGTGGTATGCCGAAGGCAAGCGTTGCCCCGGAGCGTGCCAGGGGAGATACCCTTACCACAAGGAAGAAACGCTGGATGCCTGATTGAAGTGGCACCGAGAGTCCACTGACTTCCCAGTGTTCACCGGTGAATGAGAGGCTGCCAATGCGTTGATCTGCTTCATTCCAACCATGGTCCCCATCGTCGAGGTAAAGCAGGAGTGAATCAACATCGACTGAATCCGCAGTGCCCTCATTATAAACCGAAAAGACTTCGAGTACATCATCGCTATAGCCATTGCCAGGAATATCGAGGGCCAGGATCGGCACCAGCCCGTCCTCGAAACCGACGGTGTCAGTTCCCATCGGTACAAGATCAATCTGCCCCGAGACCAAACCATCAACCCTGACAACACCAAGCGAATTGAGGGTATCGGAACCAGCGAAAGGAGTGCCACTGCCGGTCTGGATTTCCTGTGTGAGAACATAGAAGTCAAGCGAGTCACCATCGGTCGCATACTTTGCGATGTCTATTGCCACAAAGAAGCTCCGACTCGAACCAGGTGGTATCACTGTTGAGCCCATGTTGATTGTGTTGGCTTGAGAAATCACATCGGTTGAAGTGATTTCGGTGTCTTCACCATCGAAGCTCTCGTTGGCATTGCTATCAAGATAAACCGCAAGTCTGCTGATGTTTGTCAGTACCTCATTGGTTGTCCCCTTACCATGGCAGGCGGTACGAAGGATTATGCTGTCGATTACGACCACATTGTCAAAAGCATTACTCAACCTGAAGCCAACAACAGGTACATCGGTCTGGAGCGGTTGGGCAATCTGGTCGCCGATTGGGAGTGAAGTTGCAGTTGGCAAGCCTACAACAACAAGTCCTGTTGTGTCTGTGACGGAGCGAATACTGCTTGTAGCGCTTATTCTTCCAGTGCCTGGGTTAAGAGCGGTGAAATTGCCATCGCCGTCAATCGTGCCTATGCCATCTATCACATTCCAGGTTATCTCACCTACATCAACTGGCTCGAAATTGAAATTGAAGCCATGGGCAATGAAGTGAATGCTGCCATTTATCTTGACGGTTGCCGTATCTGGCTCAATGACAACGAGGTAGAGACCATTATCATGGACTATGACGACCGCTGTATCGCTTATTGCTGTTGGCTCATCTGTAACTATGACTGAACCAGTTCCAACTGCACAGGCCTCAAAGTTACCCGCATTATCAATACTACCGATGCCTCCGGTCACCTGCCATGAAAGCTCTTCTGTGGCGGTGACGTTAGCATCACTATCATAGCCAACTGCTTCGAAGACGACTTTTTCGCCAACCACCAGATCAGCAGAATCAGGCGATATGACCAGCCAGGTGATTGTGCCTGGTGTGACCTGGACCCAGGCTGTGTCACTCAACCCAGAACCAACCGCATATACCCCTCCTACCCCAACCCGCCCAGCCTCAAATACACCCAACCCATCTATCTCCCCTATCCCACCAATCACACCCCATCCAACCTCAACCTGAGGTTCCGTCAAGTTCCCATCACCATCATAAGAAACACAACTAAAACCAACCACACTGTCTGCACTCACCACCACACTGTCCGGCTTAACATCCAACTCCACCGGCTCCCCTGCCAACACCCTCAACACACCCGTCGTGTCCTTCAAACCCCCTCCACCCTCAACCTCAACCATCCCCAATCCAACCAAACACATGTCCAAAACCACATCCTCACCATAACCACCACTCAACACACCTATGCTGTCTCCCAATAAACGCCAACTCACCACCTCATCACCCAACAGATTCCACCCAGAATCATATCCACGACACCACAAATGCAACGCCTCATCCGCCGTCAACACCGTATCCCCAACCTCTACCCCATCCAACAACTCAATCCGAATGTGCGCCAATGCCCCACTCGTCACCACCCACACCCCAGAGGTATCACTCAACTCACCATAACGAGCCACCACCACGTATCCAGGTGGCGATAACTCATACCCCGCTGTGTATAACCCACCCGATGTAATACTCCCACCAGGATCAGTCGTCACCCACTCAACTGAATCAGTAAGATCAACCACAAAATTCGAATCCCCATCATACCCACCCACTGTGAATTGCCGAACACCCCCCTCAACCACAATCACACTCTCAGGCTCCACATCTATCCACGTGATTGTTGTGGAGTAGTCACTTTCGATTGCTCCAATGTCGGGTGCAGCTCCGATATAGGCATAGCCGAGGTCAAGCCCTGCATCTATGCAGGGTGAACCATACTGGAGACTGAAATCACCACTGACCGGATCTATGAAGAGGGGATCGGCTGAGATGCCACCAGTTGAATCTGCAACTCCACCCGTGTAGTCGTCGCCCCAATTGGCCCAGACATCGTTATAGGCACTGATCACATCACCTTCGGCAGCAATTCCATATTCATTGCCGACCATGATGCTATTGTAAATTCGAATGTTAGGTGAGCCTGATTGAACCCAGATACCGGCAAGATCGCACCCGTAAAGGGTATTGTTGAGGTAGACGTTTGCCTCTCCAACGGCGTCATTGCCGATGGCATCGTACCCACAGTAGTAGATCACATTTCTGTAAATGAAGGCACTGTCGCCCTCAATGTAGATGCCGCCCCAGTCGTTATTATAGATGCGGCAATTGGTTACCTCACAGTTGCTACCACGTAAGTAGATGCCATAGTGGGCTGAATTGATAAGCTCGAATCCATCAACAGTCACGTAATCACCATCAACCAGCATAACGGACCAGTCGATTCCACCCATGTCGAGGATTACGTCACCGGAGCCATATTTGCGATAGGTTATCCTCGAAGCGGCTGTGCCGGACGAAGTCAGCCAGACATAGACACCCGGCCAATA
>JALGWB010000223.1 GCA_025774405.1 bacterium | reverse complement strand
TCCAGTCAGTTTGAGTAGCTACAGGGGCAAGAGGATTGTGCTTGGATTTCACCCACTTGCCTGGACTTCCGTTTGTGCTGAGCAGATGAAGGATCTGGAAAGAAATGCTGACAGGCTTGCAAAACTCAATGCGATTGCTATCGGGCTGAGTATCGATAGCAGCTTCAGCAAGAAGGCCTGGGCAGAGAGTCTTGGAATTACCAAAACCCCTCTCGTTGCCGACTTCTGGCCCCATGGAGAGGTTGCTCAAGCCTATGGTGTCTTCAGGGATAAGGAGGGTTTCAGCGAGAGAGCGGTTTTTGTAGTGGATGCTGACGGCAGGGTTGCCTTCAAGAAGATATACCCTATAAGTGAGCTGCCGGATATCGAAGAGATCCTCAGGGAAGTTGAGAAGGCTTGACATGAAGCGAGCCGGTTGGATTCAAGATGCCTGACTATTCATTCATACTGGCTGGAAAGGCCGGCGACGGTATCAGGCAGGCCGGCGCACTCCTGGCTCACCTGCTTGCGCGTCTTAACTACAGGATCTACTTCTGGGATGACTATCCCTCCTTGATCCGGGGCGGACACAATTTCAGCATGATCAGAGCAAGTGACTACCCCGTACAGACATTTGCAGACGAGGTCGATGTTGTGCTTGCTCTTGATGAGTTTGGAGCCCAGGAGCACGGCAGGCGTCTCAAGTCAAGTGGCTATCTGCTCTACGACAGCGATGGTTTCAAGGCTGAAGGCATTGGTATCGGCCTGGGTAGCATCGTGAAGCGCCTGGGTGGCAAGCCTGTTATGAGGAATGTGGCAGCTGTTGGGGCCATATCTGCTCTTGTGGGGATAAGCTGGGAGAATGTTGAGAGCGTTGTTCAGGGTTTGATTCGACGCGATGCAGACCTCAATCTCAGGATCGCCAGAGCAGGTTTTGAGCAAGTCACTGAGGCACGGATGAAAGTCGAGAGGCTTGATGATCAGCCCCTGCCGTTGCTTCAGGGAAATGAGGCCATAGCTCTCGGGGCAGCCAGGGCAGGACTGAAGTTGTATATTGCCTATCCCATGACTCCGGCTTCAGGCATACTTCACTTTCTTGCACGATATGAGGATGAGCTTGGACTTGTCACCTATCATCCTGAGAATGAGATCGCCGCAGTCATAACCGCTATTGGGGGTGCATATGCAGGTGCAAGGACAATGGTCGGTAGCTCGGGTGGTGGTTTTGCTCTCATGACTGAGGGCGTTAGCCTCTGTGCTCAGAGTGAAACCCCCGTGGTCTTTGTCGTCTCACAGCGGCCCGGACCGAGTACAGGTGTGCCTACTTACACGATGCAGGGTGACTTACACTTCGTGCTCAATTCTGGTCAGGGTGACATTGTGCGGCTCGTTGTTGCACCTGGCGATCCCGATGAGGCTTTTGTCTGGACAGCTCACGCCATGAATCTTGCCTGGAAGTATCAGATTTCGGCGTTCGTGCTGACGGATAAGAATCTCAGTGAAAGTACCTATTCATTCATGAGCAGGGGTGATGAGGTAGGGTGGGAGGAACCCAAGCTCTGGAATGGTCAAGGCGAATATAAGCGTTACCTTATGACCGAGGATGGGGTGTCACCGCTGGCCTTTCCTGGAACAAAGAATGTGACCGTCAAGGCGACAAGCTACGAACATGATGAGTCTGGCATAACGACTGAGGAGCCAGACAGGATCCGGGCCATGCAGGCAAAGCGCCTGAAGAAAAGGGGGTATCTTGTACGTGAGTTGAGCAGTATGGAGACTGTCAAGGTGCATGGGAAGAGGGATGCGAGAGTTGCTCTGGTTTGCTGGGGCTCGACCAAAGGTGCGTGTTTTGAAGTTGCAGACAGGCTGGATCTGAAAGTGATTCAGCCTGTTGTTTTGGAACCTTTCCCGGCTCAGATGGTGAAGGAGGCACTCGAGGGGGTATCGAGGATCATTGGGGTTGAGGTGAATTCAACAGGTGCTCTTTGCAGGCTCATGAGTTGCCATGGAATAAGTGTTGATGAGCAGCTGCTCAAGTATGACGGTCGGCCTTTCAGTGTCGATGAGCTCTTAAGAAGTGTAAGCCAGGTGATCTCATGAGAGAAGTGAAACTCGAAACGTATGCTGAAAACACTTGGTGCAAGGGCTGTGGCAATTTTGGCATTCTTTCTGCTTTTACCCAAGTCCTGAAGGAGTTGCAGGATCAGGGATTGCCTCTCGAGAGCATCGTGATTGCATCGGGCATAGGATGTCATGCTAAGATTGTCGACTATATAAACGTAAATTCCTTCTATTCGATTCACGGTAGAGTGCCGCCGACAATTACCGGTATCAAACTTGCCAATCCAAATCTTACGGTCATTGGCTTTGCGGGCGACGGCGATGCCTATGGTGAGGGCATATCCCATCTTTTGATGTCAGCCAAGCGCAACATCGACATCACTATGGTAATCCACAATAACCAGGTCTATGGGCTGACAACAGGTCAGTTCACACCAACCAGCCCTCTTGGCTTTACTGGGCGATCAACTCCTAGAGGTAGTATCGAGGAGCCCATCAATCCACTCGAGATCATGCTTGCATCAGGAGCGACATTTGTTGCCAGATGCTATTCAGGCAAGTTGGATCATCTTGTAGAAGTCATGAAGCAGGCAATCACTCACAAGGGTTTTGCCTTTATAGATGTGCTTCAGCCATGCTTCACTTTCTTTAACACTTACAAGCTCTACAATCAGGCGACCTATGTTATGGATGACCATGACCCGTCTGATCTTGAAAGTGCATACCGACGTGCCAGAGAATGGCAGGGTCAGGCCGAGGCAAAGATTCCACTGGGAGTATTCTATAAGGTCATCAAGCCTACCTTCGATGAGAAGCTACGCAGGGGTAAAGCACCTGCTCACGATAAAGGCGTTCCCGATATTGCATCCATCGTCAAGCCACAAAGATAGGACAGGGGGAGTTTAGGTGGGGAGAATTGTCTATGAGCCAATAGGTACGATCCATACCCCCTTCAAGACACCGGAAGGGGTTCCAATCCAATCATCCGGTGGCAAGGATATCGAGGGGATTGCTGAATTGCATGAAGAATTTCAACAGGGCCTATCTGATCTTGACGGTTTTTCCCATGTATATCTCATTTATCACTTCCATCTTGCGGAAGGCTACAGCCTCAAGGTGGTGCCTTTCATGGATAGCAGCGAGCGAGGTGTTTTCGCAACACGTGCACCTAGAAGGCCCAATTCGATCGGCTTATCCCTGGTCAGGGTAAAAGCTATTGACGGTAATCGGCTGTACTTCGTTGGCGTCGACATGGTCGATGGCACTCCACTGCTCGATATCAAACCATATGTACCTGGTTTTGAGGCCTATGGGGATATAAGGATCGGCTGGCTTAAGCGACATATCCACAAAGTGAAGCATTTCAAAGCGGATGATCGTTTTCGAGCATAGATCTTTCCAGAGGAGTGCCTTTCCGCTAAACGGCTTCCACTATGAAGAGCACCGACCCGTGCTTGACCTCGGTTGCATCGGAGGCCACAACACGTGCTATACGTCCAACGGCAGGGTATTCAGGCTCACCTGGATATACGATTGGATTGAAGCATTTCATCACTTCGACAAGTGCAAGGATTGTTCCACGGCTGACCCTCGAACCCGTATCAACATATGGTGGCGACTGGGGATTGGGACATCGATAGAAAATGCCATCGGTAGGCGATACAATAGCAAACATGCCTTCTGGCACGTCCTCACTAAGGCTTTTTTCTGCCTCGGCTACCTTGAACTCACTCACCAGCCCGGCTTCGGCTCGAGGACTCACTGTAAAGAGAACCTGACCGTATTCAACGCGATGCTTGCGATTCCTGACATGGAGGTGAGTAACAACTCCATGGTGTCCTTCGGGTATAAGCAGGTGATAGTAGCGGCGCATAATGGTGAGATAGCCGACGAAGCTTCCAGGTGTGAC
>JALGWB010000222.1 GCA_025774405.1 bacterium | reverse complement strand
AAGCTTGGGCGGTATCTTCTTCCGCATCTCATCCCTCCTTCACCACCAGATCTCAGCCTTGGGTGCTCTCAACATAAGATCCCTGATGGCTTGCTCAACAGGTTTATCTTCAAACAGGATTTGATAGACCTCGCTGGCAATCGGCATCGCAACCTTGTATCTGTCAGCCAGACCGACTGCACTCCTGGTGGTTCTGACCCCCTCGGCAACCATTATCATTGAGGAAAGCACCTCATCGAGCTTCTTTCCCCTTCCGATCTGCTCGCCGACGAAGCGATTCCTGCTGTGGCGCGAGATACATGTCGTAATCAGGTCTCCGATGCCTGCAAGTCCGGAGAAAGTCTCCTGTCTTGCACCCATCTTGACCCCAAGCCGAGTCATCTCAGCAAGACCACGAGTAAGCAGAGCGCCTTTTGTGTTATCACCATAGCCGAGTCCATCGCACATGCCAGCAGCTATGGCTATGACATTCTTCAATGCAACCCCAACCTCAACTCCGATAACATCAGGATTGGTATAAACCCTGAAACGAGGGGTCATGAACATGTGCTGGACTTCGCGAGCATTTGCTTCACTTCGACAGGCAGCCACGACAGTAGTTGGGACCTGCCGGCTCACCTCTTCGGCATGGCTTGGACCAACAAGCACGATGATGTGATTGACATCAATGCCAGTGACTTCCTCAATCACTTCTGACATACGCTTGAGTGTGCTTTCTTCGATACCTTTTGTAGCAATGACGATTATCTCATCGCCTCGGAGCAAGGGTGTGAGAAGCTCTGCTGTGCCTCTTAAGCCGTGAGATGGTACGGCAAAGACAACAACATTGTTACCTCGCTTGGCCTTCTCAATGTCTGGGGTGATCAGAATGGACTCATCGATATGGATACCAGGGAGCATCTCCCTGTTTTCGCGGTGCTTACGCATAGCAGCTGCTCTTTCGACTACAAGCTCCCAGATGGTGACCCGATGGCCTTTTCCATGGAGTAATATGGCAAGAGCAGTCCCCCAGCTACCTCCACCGAGGATAACTATGTTACGATGCTTTTCTGCTGTCATTTAGCCTGGCTCACTCCTCCCTATCTTGCTCTCGGTACCGTTGACCAGTCGTCTGATGTTGGATCTATGCCGAATAATCACGATGATCATGATCACCACAGCAAGGTAGAAAACGGGATCATGCGTGGCCCCGTGCTTCCCAAGGATGGCAACAAGCATTGGCAGAGCAATTGCACCAATGAGGGAACCGAGCGACACATACCTTGAGATTGAAACCACAATTGCCCAGATACCGAGGCTCATAGCCGTAGCAAGTGGTGCAAGCCCAAGAAAAACCCCAACACCTGAGGCAACACCCTTGCCGCCCTTGAAGCGCATGAAAACACTCCCGACCGCCCCGAGGATAACCGCAAGACCGCAGATCAGATTGAATGTGGAGGTCTCAAAAGTGTGCCTGGTAAGCAAAGGTATGACTCTTGTGCCCGCGAATCCCTTGGCGACATCGAGTGCAAATACGCCGAGGGCTGTCTTCAGACCAAGTGCTCTATAGACATTGGTTGCTCCGATGTTTCCGCTTCCCATTTTTGTAAGATCGACACCCCTGGCTCGTGCGACAAGATAGCCAAATGGTATTGAACCAACCAGATAGGCTGTGATGATGGCTATCAAACCTCCAGGGCTCATTCGCTCTTTCTCACTCTTATCCTGATCGGGCAGCCACGAAATTCGAAAATCTCACGGATCTGCTTCTCGATAAAGCGCAGATAGTTATCACCAAAAAGACCAGGGTCATTGACAAAAAGCGTGAATGTAGGTGGCTTACTTCCCGTTTGTGCAACGTAATACACTTTGGGAAAGCGTCGTCCACCGGTTTTGGGCGGCTTCTTTGTGATTGCCGGAATCAAGGTGCGATTAAGTGGTCCAGTAGGAATGCGGGTGTCTCTTGCCGCATGTATTTCGAAGCACAGCTGTAAGAGCTCCTCAAGACCCTCACCTGTAAGACAGGATATGAAGACTACCGGAACATAGGGTATATGACGGAAGCGAAGCCGTGCAGCTTCAAGCAGAGTTCCCTTTTCATCTTCCTCCCTCAGGTCCGACTTATTCCATGCTATGAGCAGGCCCTTGCCTGAGCGCTCAACGTAGCTCGCAATCGTAAGGTCTTGCTTGGCGATCTCCGCCCCGCAGTCAAGCATGAGAATAACAACATCTGAGCGGTCGATGGATCTTATGGTTCTAAGATTTGCATACCTTTCAAGATCTGTCTTTGCACGTGACTTTCGCCGCAATCCGGCAGTATCAACAAGCCTGAGACGACCTAATGGCGTATCGATGACAGTGTCGATCGAGTCACGAGTCGTTCCTGGCTGGGTGTCAACAATTACAGCCTCGGTTCCAGCCAATCGGTTTACAAGCGAGGATTTGCCGACATTGGGTCTTCCGACTATTGAGATCGAGGCAATCTCCTCGGGCTCGACTTCGACCTGCGGCAGATGTTTGATAATGTCATCAAGCAATTCACCGATATTCGTACCGTGTTCTGCCGAGATCTCGATGAAGTCACCAAGCCCTAGCTCATAAGCCTGGTCTTTCTGCTGTCTTCCCAGACGGGTATCGACCTTGTTGGCGACAAGGATATATCTCTTTTGTCTTTTGCGGATCATCTCAGCTATTTCGTGATCAAGGGCTGTAATGCCTGAGTTGATATCGATCACGAAAACCACAAGGCTGGCCTCTTCAATGGCTGCTTCAACCTGACGCTTGACAAGGGCCTCAATTGCATGACTTGGATCGACGACCAATCCTCCGGTATCCACGACAAAGAAACGTTTGCCACCCCAGGTTGTCTCCTTGTAATTTCGGTCGCGTGTTACCCCCGGCTCATCATCAACAATCGCAATGCGCCCTCTTACAAGGCGGTTGAAAAGTGTGGACTTGCCAACATTCGGTCGTCCAATGATCGCAACTACAGGCAGATCCCTGTAACCAGGTTTGGCTGCAATTTTATCTGCCATCTTCCCTTCTTCGCTTTTGCAGGCAAGCATTGATCTTCTCCAGAGTCACACCTGCATCGTAATCACCGAGAACCACCGGTATCCCAAGGCATTTCTCCATATCCTCAAGAGTCAGATCATCAAGCAGGTATCCGGACTCATTGGCGATATTCGGCGGAAGCACGATGGCATCCCACACACGATCCAAAGGCAGACTATTAAGGATATCCTTGCCAGCCAGGAGTCCACTCACAGTTATAGTTTCGCCAAGCAGGTGATTGGTGATCGCAATGACATCGGCTGTAATGTCATGCATGGTGAGAATCGCTGAGAGGTTTCTGATGTAAGGATATGCGAGTTTAGCAGTTACAATCAGCAAATGTTTACCAGCAAGGCCTGGAGGGATGACAAGGTTCTTAAGGCCCTCAAGCCAGAGCCTTACCAGTCCAACTCCGTTTTCGAGCTGTGGATAGTCATCGTAGTATGCAGTCTCAGGTATACCCACCTCAGCGATCTCAAAGATCTCATCGGATGCATAGACCAGTCCTCTCCCGATTTCGGTTCTTACCGATTGCTGGATGTCATCGATCATTTCTATGATATCTCCTGCCTGTCCCTGCTCAACAGGCCTCAGCTCTACCAGCCCCTGACGATGAGATGTGAGCCCGACAGGAACCACACTTATTGATAAAACAAACTCATGCCTGGCAGTCAGATCCCTGAGTGTGGCTTCGAGCACCTTGCCATCGTTGTAGCCTGGAACAACGACTATCTGGGTGTGGAACCTGATCCCGGAGGCTCCCAGACGATCGAGCATCGAAAGGATAGGCTGCTTCTGACATCGACCAAGGAGCCTATCCCTGACCGCAGGCTCACTCGCATGCACTGAAACGTAAAGCGGTGAAAGGTGTAGTCCGGTTATGCGCTCCTCGTCCTCAGGCTCAAGGTTACTCAGG
>JALGWB010000221.1 GCA_025774405.1 bacterium | reverse complement strand
ATGATGTAGCCTGTAATCTTATCAAGTGTGACTGAGCCTTCCAATCTCGGCTTTGTCCAGCTTGGAAGCTGTGCTCCTGGAGGTGAGCCCTTGGGTCGCCAATCGGTTAGAGTGGTTTTTATGCCAGATTCTCGGGAGGTTTGGGTTGTTTCCGGATCGACAATATATGATGCGCTGCTGGCTGCGTCAATTCCGATATCGATGCCGTGCGGGGGTCATGGACGCTGTGGTAGATGCCTTGTCAGAGTGAGGGGGGGGGTTAGCAAACCGAGTGAGGCGGAGCTGCGCTTGCTGGGTCCAGACCCCAGCGATTTCCGATTGGCCTGTATGGCGAAACTTGAAGGTAATGCTGAGGTCATCATCCCGGATGCTTCGCGAATAGCGGTTCAGAAGGCCAGGACATCGGGCAAGGTAAGTGGAAGATATGAATTCGACCCCGGGATAGTTAAAGTTTATCTTGGCGAGTGGCGCTCCTCTCAGACCTGGTTGAAACTGGGCAAGTACGGGCTGGGAATGGAAGACGTGACCATCTCCATGGTCAATCGGGATCTTGTAGATGCTCACCTTCAGGAAGACCACCAGTGGCAGCTGGGGCTTCATAGCAATGCAACTGCTGTTGCTTCACCGGAGGGGGTTATAGGATTTGAGGCTGGGAATACCGCTGCCGATTGCTACGGTATTGCGGTTGATATTGGAACGAACACTGTGATCTGCTCGATAGTCAATCTCATCAATGGCCGTGAAGTTGGGGTTACCTCGGCAATAAACCCGCAGGTGATTCATGGTGATGACATTGTTTCAAGGATTAGATTTTCCAAGAACCCGGGTGGCTTGAGGCTACTCAGGGATGAGATAGTCCATCTGATAAAGGGACTAGCAGGTGAGCTTGTGAAGCAACTCGATGTAGATCTGGATCGTGTCTATCTTTGCAGTGCTGTGGGCAATACGGCAATGCAGCACATCTTTCTGGGTGTCTCACCAGTCGATCTGGGTCGGGCGCCTTACAGATCGAAGCTCACATCAGCTATCGACGTTCCCGCACAACAGGTTGGTTTACCTGGACATCACAGGTGCCGTCTTATCATGCCTCCGCCAATTGGTGGTTTTGTCGGCAGCGACATTGTTGCGCTGATTATCTCACAAGCTCTTCATCGCAGGCGTGTACCCATGGTCGCAATCGATATCGGAACAAACGGTGAAATCGTGATGGCTGCCGGTGGCAAGATCCTGGCATGTTCAACAGCAGCAGGACCGGCCTTTGAGGGGGAGCGGATAAGCTCAGGTGTCAGAGCTGTTCAAGGTGCGATTGAAGACGTGAGGATAACCAGCGGCATAGTCAAACTGAAGGTGATTGGCGGTGGGGTGCCCGTCGGCCTGTGTGGATCGGGCTTGATTGCTGCAATTGCTGAACTTCTCAGGGTCCGTGTGATTGAAGCCAGTGGTCGCATTAAACCAGCAAGTGAAATCAGAGATAGAAGGCTTGCAAGTCGTGTGGTTGAGAACGAAAGAGGTAGGGAATTCATCGTCTGCAAGGAGCCGATGATATCGATTAAGCAGGGTGATATTCGTGAAGTGCAACTGGGCAAGGCTGCGATATGTGCAGGTGTTAAGGTACTCACATCGGTCGCTGGATTGCAATCGAGCCAGATCAGGTTGGCTTTAATAGCTGGTAGCTTTGGTTCGTCCTTGAGAGCTGCCTGCTTTCGGCGTCTTGGATTCCTGCCGGAGGATCTCAACGGGCGAATAAGTTCAATTGGCAATTCGGCCATTGAAGGGGCGAAAATCCTTCTGACATCAAGGCAGGCCCGGAGGATCGCAGAGCAGATAGCTGAAAGATGTGAACATGTCGAGCTATTTTCGCATCCAACCTTCAAAGACGAATTCTACAGGAGCATAGCCTTCCCGGCTTAACATTTGGGTCATACCACGCATCGATTGGGAATTTTCCCCCAGGGTCACCTTCAAGTACGGCTCAGAGGCAGGTTCGATCGGCAGAGCGATTGTGAGCCTGACGACCGTCATCTGGTTATCAGAAGAAGAGTTAGCGCTCTCAAAGGAGGGGCCCTGTCCAATTCCATTTGACATTGAGAACTGGCACGAAGGTTGCAGCCTGAAGGTAGTGACAATTGAATAGCGAAGGTCAAATGGAGTTCCCTGCTATGTTCGTGGTCCGCCAGGTCGTGGGCTGATCTCCAGGAAAACTAGACCTTGAGTTTCACGTTTACCTCGCGCACGGCATTGCAGTGGGGAACTCCATTTGGCTTTTTGCAACGCTTCTTCAATCGATTCGACCCATCTAGAGATTGACACCCGTAACTCAATTCTGCTAACTTGATCATTGACTTTGCCAAATTTGAACAGGGATGTCGAGGAATGCTCACCCAAAGTGAAATCACTAGACTGAGTGAGGAGGTTGCAAGGAGGGTCATAACACGCATAGCACCTCCCCAGGTTGGTAACCGGATCCTTGTTCCGATTGGGGTATCAGGCAGGCATATCCATCTCACTCGGGAAGTGCTTGAATCACTGTTTGGCAAAGGCTATCAACTGACCCATATGCGTAGCCTGAGTCAACCAGGCGAGTTTGCCGCACAAGAGACAGTCACTATTGTTGGTCCGCGGGGTGCCATTGAGAAGGTTCGGCTTCTTGGTCCCCTTCGGCAGTTCACCCAGGTCGAGCTTGCAAGAAGTGATGGTCTCAAACTTGGATTGGATCTACCCGTGAGACGAACAGGTGATCTTGCTGGTAGCCCCGGCATTACGCTCGTTGGTCCTAATGGAACAGTTGTACTGAAGCAGGGCGCGATAAGAGGCACGAGGCACATTCACATGAGCCCCCACGATGGAGAGCGGTTCAGTCTGGTCGATGGGCAGATTGTTAGGGTGAAGATCGAAGGTCCAAGGGCACTGGTTCTGGAAAACGTGCTGGTGCGAGTAAGTTCCCGTTTTGCACTTGACTTTCACATTGACACCGATGATGCTAACGCTGCTGGAGTAACCACAGGTTGCCTGGCAGAGGTGCTGGTATAATCTGCGGAGGTGATATAGCTTGCCTGAAGCACTTGGGAAAATCGAAACCAGGGGTTTTGTGACTGCCGTTGAAGCGGCAGATGCCATGGTCAAGGCTGCGAAGGTTACACTCACTCGGTATGAGCGAACCGGCGGTGGATTGGTAGCTGTTTTCGTTCGGGGCGACGTTGGCGCGGTGAGGGCAGCCGTTGATGCTGGTGCCCGGGCAGCGCAGCGGATTGGAGAGCTGGTGAGTGCTCATGTGATACCGAGGCCTGATGCTTCGCTTGAAGATATTGTGCTTTAGAGGAGTGATTAAAGAAGGGGGTTGAGCAACGTGGCTGAAGCAGTTGAGGGAATCTATAGGGAAGCTCTCGGATTGATCGAGACCAGGGGCTTTGTCGCGATGGTGGAAGCCTCAGATGCTATGGTAAAGGCAGCCAAGGTGACCCTGGTCGGTTATGAGAAGATTGGTGGAGGCTATGTGACTGCCATAATCCGAGGTGATGTGGCTGCGGTTAAAGCCGCAACAGATGCTGGCGGTGCAGCTGCTAGCAAGGTTGGCGAGCTGGTTTCAGTGCATGTCATTCCAAGGCCGCATCCGAACCTTGAGGATGTTCTCCCGATAGGCAAGCTTCAGAGATCGAAGAGGTAACTGAACTCGGGAGGGTCAATTGATAATCGGTGAAGTAGTCGGTACGATCGTTGCGACCCGGAAGGAAGAGCGTCTCATCGGACTTAAGTTTCAAGTTGTCAAAGTGATGGACATTGATCTTAAGCCAACAGGACAATTCGTCATCGCTGCCGATGCGGTCGGTGCAGGCTACGGTGAGGTTGTGCTCTGTGCTCAAGGGAGCTCTGCCCGTCTCACTGGTAAGACAAAGGATCGTCCAATCGATGCCGTTATCATGGGCATAGTCGATACCATTGAGATCATGGGCAAGGTTGTCTACGAGAAATATGCTGGA
>JALGWB010000220.1 GCA_025774405.1 bacterium | reverse complement strand
AGGACCCTGCCTGTGCCCACTCCGAGCTCGAGTATAGCCCCATCGGTGCGTTTAGCCAGATCCAGGTAGAAATCGATGTTACCCTTGGTATCGAAAAGGTCATAAAACTGTGCACCTGCTCGATAGCCCATACTGAACCACTCAATTCCACAATCGGTTATTCACGCCAACCGCCTGGCCCTCCCCTCAGATACTACCGAATTGGTTGCACGCTTTTCCATCTATACTGTTACGAGACTTGCAGTGGAGCGGGTTTCTGATATAGTCGATGCAGCAATCCACTGGGCACCTGACCTTCGAGTGGGCGACAAGTCCGGGAGGGCACATGGAAGGTTGGATAGTATTCCTGGCCGGCATTGGCCTGATGGTTTCGGAAATCGTTACCAGGCTTAGCCCCAACGTACCGCCAGCCCAAAAGGAGCCTCACGAACTCCTTCGCTACCAGCTGACTGCCTACATCCGGGTCCTCATGCTGGGAATCGTCTATGTGCTCGCCCGCAATCTTGCTCTGTGGGGCAGGTTCTGGTTTGTTTTGGGACTTATCCTGGTCGTAACCTCATCGTGGGCAATCCATGTCACCTTCCGCCTTCACCAATCCAGGACCTCACAAGTTCAACAAAAAACCAATGGCTACACCCAGAAAAATCTTCGCCCGAAAAATGGTGGGGATCGCTGCTACTGCTGGTCAACTTATCCTCTGGACTTACTCGTGGAAGCACCTGCTTGCCCGTGCACAATAGCTCGATCATAAGTGCACACGTCGGGCACCGAGCAAGCCCACGTCTCCAACCCTCGCTCTTGCCAGCGTTGAGACTCACAACTGAAAAAACACTTGACCCTGTAGTACAGTACAGACCGTAGAATATGGTAGGTGAGATAGGAGAGTGATATGGAAACGCTGTCGATTGGAAAGGTAGCCGAGGCCACCGGCGCCAGTGTCGAGACCATTCGCTTCTATGAAAGAATGGGACTGATTGAGAAGCCACCACGCAAGCCCTCAGGATATCGAATGTATTCCCGCGAGACTGTCACGAGAATTCGATTCATCAGGCGGGCAAAGCAACTCGGTTTTTCTCTTAAGGAGATAGGGGAGCTTCTGGATCTCCGCATCGATCCTGAGACGACTTGCAAGGACATCCGTTCGAGAGCCGCAGCCAAGCTTGGTGAGATCAAGGCAAAGATCGAAAGCCTGAGCAGAATCAAAAGAGCCCTTCAGAAGGTCACCAAGGCATGCAAGGGGAGGGGACCGATAAGTAAGTGCGCGATCCTGGAAGCTATGGAATCAGAGGATGAAGAATTCGCCGCGCACTAAACCGGCCGGAGGTGGAGTCATGAATCGCAAACGCAAGGTCGAGGTTTTCAGCGCAGGTTGCCCTGTTTGCCAGCAAGCGGTGGGGATGGTCAAGAATATTGCATGCCCTTCGTGCAAGGTTACGATCCATGATATGCACGATCCGGACGTAGCGAGGCGTGCGGCTGAGCTCGGGATACGCTCAGTGCCAGCAGTCGTTGTTGATGGGAAGCTGGCTCAATGCTGTGCCGGAGGTGGAGTTGACGAAGCCAGCCTCCGCGCAGCTGGGGTCGGAGCTAAAAAGCTCCACACATAGACTGGCTATCATGGTGGTTATACATGCCACACCTGACGAGAAAATCCCCAACGAGACCGCTTGCTAACCAAAGGCCAGATCCAGAATCGTCATCAACGAGAACCCCACTAGAGCACCTGTGGTCGCTATGTCCGCATGTTGCCCACTCTGCGATTCGGGTATGAGCTCCTCAATCACCACGAAGATCATTGCACCAGCTGCAAAGGCAAGCGCGTAAGGCAGAATTGGTCTGGAAAGCATCACAAGCGCAGCTCCAAGAACGCCGCCAGCAGGCTCAACCACTGCGGATAGTTGACCATACCAGAAACTCTTCGACCGCGAAAACCCCTCTCGCCTGAGCGGCATTGAAACTGCCATACCCTCAGGAAAGTTCTGAATCGCGATACCGATAGTCAAAGCGATTGCCCCGGCGATACCAACTCCACCAGTTGCGGCAGCACTGCCAAACGCTACACCGATTGCCAGCCCTTCAGGAAAGTTGTGGATTGTCACTGCGATAATAAGAAGAGTGGTTTTGCGCAGATTGGTAGGCAAACCTTCCGCCAGCTCCTCCGGCAGGAACAGGTGCAGATGCGGAATTAGATGGTCGAGAAGTCTGAGGAAGAAACCACCGAGGAGAAATCCCACCGTGACCACAAGCCATGCTGGTAGCGTCCCATGCGAGCCGAGCTCGACCGCAGGCAGAAGCAAGGACCAGAAGCTCGCAGCAATCATCACCCCGGCTGCAAAGCCCAGCGAAGCATCAAGCGCCCTCCGATCGATGTCCTTCTTGAGGAAGACAACCGCGGCGCCAACAGCTGTCACAGCCCACGTGAAGATGGTTGCAACAAGTGCCTGTACAGTGGGGGGAAGTGTGGTAAAGTCAAGACTCATTCGGTCCCTCTATGAGCTCGCCTACAACCGGAAACCTCGTGATGAATTCATCTCCATGGGGAGCGTCATTGATCTCAGCCGTCAAATCTCGACCCGCATCATGAAGTGCCTGATGCGTCCCGCCTTTCCATAGAAAGCTTTGGCTTACGTCATATACCTTCCCCCTGTAGGCCACATATGCTGGCCTGCCTCCCCTGCCGTCGTATTGCTTGAGTTCCGATATTGTTAGAGCCCTCATCCCACCCCACTTAAGTGGTCTGCAGTCATCCGAAAGAGGCTTCCCTGACTCCTATCTCAGGAACTTCGATACGAAAGGCGAACTCTCACCCCTCCGCATGAAATGACCGGATGGTCCTTCGCCGAGGAACTCCGAGAACCAGGATTCATGCTCAATCTCTTCATTGAGAATCGCCAGTGCCAGATCGTACGTTCTGTGATCTTTTCCAGCAGTCATGTTGCAGATCTGAGTGTAGCCTCTAACCGCGCATCGTTCTGCTTCGACAAGCACCTTCAGAATGGCATTCACGTCGGTTGGGTCCTTCGGCAATCTTGCCGGAGGACATGCTGACATGTCGTGAAATACTTTCATATCATCTGGCAACCTGCCTCCCAGCTCATAGATGCGGGGGATCAGAGCTTCGAAGTGGTTCCGGTCCTCTATCCGGGCAACCTCGGCGATCTCTTTGAGACTTTCTCCCTGCAATCCGATGAGGTTAACGCGCAGGATCGTGTAGTAATAGTAGGTCGTAAGCTCTGCCGCTGCGTTCTTGACAAGAAGCTCTACCAGTTTCTCCACATCCACGCCCGCTCTCTCAACCATCTCCCGTGTAACTTTTGCCATAGTTTCACCTCCCTTCGTAGGGTCATCTTTCTGTGGTGGTCGATCACTTGCTCGTCATGCTCAGTATACACCCCAGCAAGCGACTAAACACTCAAAACCTGCAATTATCTCATCTGGGGTCGGAGCCAAAAAGCTGCACACGCAGTCCCCACGGTCTGTCCCTCCTATGCGGTGCACGAGCAAGATGGGTAAAGCACGAGTACCTATGCGATACTCTTCCCAAAACGACTGAAACCCGTCTCAGACACCTCGCCGCTTGAGTTCGACGACGACACCCCAAAATAGAGCTTGACAAAAGTTAGGGCTGCCTAATATATTTAGGCAGCCCTAACTCGAGGAGGCAATCCGATGGTAGCAAACACGCTAAGAATAAGCCCCTCCCTCGAAGACTACCTGGAGGGTGTTCTTATAGTTAAGGAGAAGAAAGGTATCGTCAGGGTGAAGGATCTGGCAAAGCTCCTCAATGTCAAAGCATCATCCGTAGTAGAGGCTCTACAGAAGCTAAAGCAAAGAAAGCTCATCGTTCAGCAACACTATGGCTACATTGAACTAACGCGAGAAGGTGCCAATGTCGCAAAGGCGCTTTACGAGAGACACGACACATTGGCAAGGTTCTTTCACGAAGTCTTGGGCATCGATGAGAAGACATCAGAAGAGGACGCCTGC
>JALGWB010000219.1 GCA_025774405.1 bacterium | reverse complement strand
GGGTGCAGTCGCATTTGTCATACTGGCAACGTCAGCCTATCCTATAGCGGCAATCTTCAGCGATAATGACTCTGTCGTAGAAACAGCGGCACTTTACTTGCGAATCGCTCCTCTCGGATATGGTTTCTACGGAGTGGTGATTCTCACAGCAGCTGCTCTTAATGTGCTTCGCCGTCCTTTTCGTGCTGCAGGACTTTCCGTCGGTCACATGTTCCTGCTTTATGTGCCACTTGCCTTCGTTGGCTCTCGTCTTTTTGGGATCAGGGGTGTCTTTGGCGGCATCGCCTCTTCGTTCGTCATTGCGGGTATAGCGGCTCATCTTGTCAGCCGCCCTGTGATAACTCGCATCGTTCAGCAGCCCACCTCAGCTGATTCAACTTAAGCTCACACCAAAGCCAAGCCGATAGCTAACTCTGGTTATCAATCAGCGGGAGGTATCGATGAGACGTTCCAGGCAGTCATCTCAATTGTCACATCCTCTTTCGGTAGCTATCAAGGGTTATGAGGGCTATGGGAATGCGAGCTTGGCTGCGAAGACGAATCGGGTATTTCTTGATGAGCTCTCCGAGAGGTTCAGTGCATTGGGTGGTTTTGACAGGCGCCTTCGTAGAACCTGTGAAGGGATCGGTGACCATGGCGCCACATTATTCCTCGATAGAATCCGTGAGAAGCTGGAAGTGATTGAGAGCGAAATCGCCAAAGCAGGATCGACTACAGAATGCCAGTGCTTATGTGCGGACGGGACCGGTGAGGAGCTTGAGGCGATAGATGAGAAGATAATTGAGAAGATAGGAAGCATAAATCAGGCTCTTGCCTTGATCGATCTTGAGGGTGGAATGGGGCTTGAGCAGGCCGATCTGGAAGGCGTCCTGGAGTTGCTGGATGACGTAGGGGATCTTCTCTATCGACGCAAGATGTTGCTGTCGGGTTAGGTTGTCGCCGCGCTGGCTGCCTCCTTTATGAGGGCAAGCGCTATCTCATTGCGCTGAATCTGGTTTGTCCCCTCATAGATCTGGGTTATCTTGGCATCACGCATCATCTTCTCAACGGGATACCGACGCAGGTACCCGCGATGACCAAGAAGCCGAACAACTGTGGAAGTAACCTTCATAGCCACATCGGAGGCATAAAGCTTGCTCATGGCCGATTCCTTCGTCGTCCGCGTTCCGGTTTCATCGATCATACGCGACGTTGCGTAAAGCAAAGCCCTGGCAGCTTCGACCTCAGTCGCAAGATCGGCTATAATATGCTGGATGCCTTGACTTGAAGCAAGTGACTTGCCATCAGCTGTTGCTGTGGTCAGGTAGGCAAGTGCCTCATTGAGGGCACCCGCGGCTATGCCCAGGGCTTGCGCTGCGACACCCGGTCGTGTTGCATCGAAAGTCTTGAGAGCGAGAATCAGGCCCATACCCTCACGGCTCAGGAGATTATCCTTTGGTATGCGACAGTCTTCAAAGATGAGCTCACGGGTCGAAGATGCCCTTATGCCCATCTTGTTCTCCTTCTTGCCAAATTCAAAACCCGGCGTACCCTTCTCAACAACAAAGGCAGAGATGCCTCTTGCACCTTTCCTCTTATCCGTCACTGCCATGACGGAGTAGATGTCGGCTTCACCACCGTTTGTGATGAAGCACTTTGTGCCGTTGAGGATGTAGGTATCACCATCTCTTGTCGCACTCATCTGGATTGCAGTCGCATCGCTACCAGCCTCAGCTTCAGTCAGAGCAAAAGCTGCCAGTTTCTCACCACGAGCAAGTGGAGGAAGCCATCTTTGCTTCTGCTGCTCATTGCCACCAAGAAGAATCGGATAGGCTCCGAGAGCAGTGCCCGCAAGACAGAGAGCAATTCCCGCATCGACTCTCGAAAGCTCCTCAACAACGAGCACGAGTTCGAAAACGCCCATTCCCTTGCCACCATACTCCTTGGGTATATAGACACCGAAGAGACCCGCCTCGCCTAGCACCTTGACTATGTCCCATGGGAAGATCTCCTCTGCATCGTAGCGTTGCCTCACTGGCTTTATGTGTTCGTGTGCTATCTTGTGGGTGATCTCAACGATTTGCCTTTGCTCTTCGTTTAATCCGTAATCCAAACGGGCACCTCCGTGGCTTAAGGAAGCGCATAGAATACTATCCGAGACAACCTTGCCAGTCAAGTCTGAGCATGAGCGGTTGCGGTTGACGCATTTGGTCGTGTGCTGATAAAGTCACTGTGGTGACTGTGATGCAACTTCCTGATTACGTTTGTCGCACGGTGGTTGCCACTGCAAAGCAGATGCTCGCAGCAAAGGATGAACGCAAGGCTCTTGTACTCATGCTAAGGGGAATTAAGGAGACCTTTGAGTGTGATGCAGTTGCAGCTTATCTGTACAAGCGGTCCCGCCAGCGTCTTTTCAAAGCCTCAGGTATTGGCAACTTTGAATGGCACGAGCCAACGGTTCTCACTTTTTTCTTTAATCTGAAGCCTCCGCTTCCTGCGGAGGTGCTTATGGCGCCGCTGCGCAGGGGTAACCGAGTGATAGGAGTGGTAACGCTGTACCGTCATCGGCGCTTCCCGAGCGGTGTTGGGAAGCTTGTAACTGAGGCTCTGAAGATTCTTGGCGGACTTATCGGGATCAGGTATGAGAATAAAGTGTTTGCATCAGCGCAGCGACTTCTTGACCTTGAACTCGAAGGTAAGGACCCAAAAGATGTTTGCTACCGAATAATGCATGACCTCCGTCGTTTCATCGACTATGACCATGGAGCAAGTCTCATCCTGAGGGAAGGTGCTGAGACGGGCAGGGTGGTAGCGCGTCAGCTTGCCTGGCAGAAGAGAAAAAGCAACATCATCGGCAGACCCATAAGAGTCGATTGGAAACTCGGAGAACAGGAGCGAATTCATACCCTGGGGTCTCAGGATGCTGATAATGATCTTGTGAGGGTCGTGCGCGAAGATGATTCGCCGGCCAAGAGATCCTGTCTTGTTGGATACCTGGTAGCGTATCGATGGAACACCCCTGAGACCATCGGCTGCATCGAGCTTGGAAGCAAGCAGCAAAACTTTTTTCTGGACAGTGACCGTGCGATTCTTGAACAATTCTTATCTGTCACAGCGCTCTGTGCTGTCAGGCTCAGAAAGGGGGAAGCCCATGAATGAGGTGATGCCACTTACAACCTTGCTTGCTTTTGGACTTCCACCGATTGCCTTCATAGTTGCAATCATAGTCTTCTACCTGGAAACATCTGAGGAGGAATAGCATGAACGTTGCGCTATCCCTGGCTTTCATCGTCTATCTGGTGGCTCTGATTGTGGTAGGATTGGTCGCCTACCGGCGCACTCGCACCTTTGATGATTTTTATCTTGCGGGTCGAAAGCTTAATCCATGGGTTACAGCTCTTAGCGCTGAGGCAAGCAGCGAAAGTGGATGGCTGCTTCTGGGACTTCCCGGACAAGCCTTTGCCCAGGGTATTGGCGCTTTCTGGGTCGCCCTGGGTTGTGTATGCGGCACTTTTTTCAACTGGACCGCGCTTGCCAAGCGTCTTCGCAAGATCACCGGTTTTTTCAGGGCGATAACCATTCCTGACTATCTTGAGAGCCGTTTTGCAGATTCAAGCCATACGCTTCGCATTATCTCAGCCCTACTGATTGCTGTTTTCATGACTGCCTATGTTGCTGCCCAGTTCGTCGCTTCCGGTAAGGCTCTGAGTGTTACTTTTGGGCTTGACTATCATGTCGCTGTTGTTATCGGCAGCGCTGTCATCCTTTTCTATACCATGATGGGTGGATTTTTCGCTGTTGCCTGGACTGATGCGCTTCAGGCGATAATGATGATCTTCGGGCTTGTTGCCATTCCAACTGTGGGGATTGTGAAGCTTGGTGGCCTGGGTGGACTCTGGGAGAGCCTGGCCAAGATTACAGATCCTGCGGCAGGTTTCCTGAGTCTTCGTGTTGGCAGGGAGGGGGTTGCGCTCGCAACTTTTCTGATCGGGATGATTGGGATTGGACTCGGCTATCCAGGTCAGCCTCACGTGCTTGTCAGGTTCATGGCGATAAAGAAGCCATCGCTCATGAGGAAAGGG
>JALGWB010000218.1 GCA_025774405.1 bacterium | reverse complement strand
GGGTTTCGAGTCTTCTTAGTCCGCGGAACGAACTGCCGCACCATGAGACCATTACGTGCCGATCTACATAGCCGCTTCATTATTCAAACTGTATCACGACTACCTGGGCAGATTCCCTTCCCGCGCCTCTCTTTATGAGCGCGATCACCTTGTTTCCATCTGCACTCCAGGCATTGTCCGACATAATCACCTGCTCCCCAGCATATTCCGCGTGACCAGGCTCGTTGAAATACGTGATGCGCTGCTTCTTCGCCCCATCAGCATCCATCATCCAGAGATCTGTCTTCAGCGTCTGCGCCCACGATTCAGGATCGTAAGCATATCCGTGGCTCGATACCCAGACGATCTTTTCTCCATCAGGTGAATAGTGCGCATGTTCATCCCACTCGTCTGGCGTGTTGGTCAGCTGGGTCAGTTCACCTGTGGCTATATCCATCTCCCAGATATCATAGTTCGCATAGGCCTCAGTGCCCACAGCAATGGTACACAGTATCTTCGAATCGTCGACAGAGAATCCATGCGCTTCATACCAGACTTGACCGGCAGGCTGATAGGTCTCGATGTTCTCGAGATGGGGTTCTGGAGTCTCAACGAAGTCGGCAATCCTGATTGCCCAATCCATCCAATCATCTCCGACCTTTTCAGACCACACGAGCTTTGAACCGTCATGAGAGAACGAAGGATGCAGTACGGCCCTTCCCTGCTCGATGTGCGTCAGTTGATAGAAGGTTGTGCCGGCCGGAACCGTGATCCAGAGGTTATTGTGCAAACCATGACCTGGCTGGGTAAAAGCATAATCCAGCTCCGGCGTGTGAGGCAGTGAAGGATCCTGGGACTGAAAGATGATCCACCTGCCGCTCGGATGCCATGCTGGTTGACCATTGTGGAGCTGGGGAATCGCTGGATTGTCGCATGTCAGGCAGTCCGCATTCGAGCCATCAGGATTCATTGTCCAGAGATCGTAATATCCGTCTTCGCCATAGCGGCTGTGAGCAATGATATCATCGGTATGCGACCAGTCCACCCTGCCACCGTTCTGATCGACTATCACATCTATTCTCCTGACCTTGTAGCCGTCCAGCACGGATTCGGTTGCGTTGTGCTCAGCACACCCAATCACCGAAACCAGCACTACAGCCACACATAACAGCAAGGCAGCACGCATGTGTTTCGACATGATACTCGTCACCTTCCTTCCTCAGCAGTCACGACTGGCAGCCTGTGATACCTCTCGATGCCGGATGCCGACCGCGGTCACAAAACGAACTCGGCGCCTGTATCGCCTCCCTCCGAGATATCGGCAGAATCCCATCGCCCTCATAGCCCTTTGAGGCGATCCGATCGTTACCCCGTTCCGCACCCGAAGACGGTAGAGTCGTGCCGAAGACATTCAATTGTACGTGATGATCCCCATGCCTATGGATCGACAGTGATCCGGCAACCTTGGACAAAACCAGGACTTGAGGAAACTCGCCAGACTCCTAGGCAGGGGATCAGGCAAACTGCGAGGATACCGGCTGTGGAAATTAGGGATTTAACAGACGACTATGCAAAATTCGCTATCGAGTCCGGGGATTTGCAAGGTTATCAGGAGACATATCCCGAGCTTTTTCGACATTACCTTCAGTATTGGGGAAGCAGCAAGACCGGGTTCGCCCGGTTGTCAGAGCGCTTGCTACGGAGAAGGAGCAGATTGATCAGGCGGATGATCGGTGACATAGAAAGCCTCATGCTGAAGAGTGGTTTTACACTCACCGGGATTGAAGCGGTTCTCTTCGTTGGGCAGCGAACATCAAATGGTCATGCATTGCGAGATGGTGACAGCTGGATCGTCTGGCTTCCCCTCGAAGCTTATCCGACAGCACTCCAGATGAGAGTTTTCGTGACACACGAGATCCTCCATGCACTTCATTATCGAGAGTCCCCCGACTTCTACTTCGACAGCATGGCAGAGAAGAGGTCGGTCGTCCGCCGGCTTATTACCGAGGGAGTGGCAACCTGGCTGACAATGAGGGTGCTTGGCATAGATGAGAGAACCGCTCTTTGGGCCGACTACATACCGCGGCGCAAGATCAGGGCCTGGCTTCAAGAGTGCAAAGCGAAGGAGCACGAATTGTGCAAGTTCATCCTCGAGAATCTCTTCTCAAGCGATCCCGCCATAGGCGTATTCTATGCCAAGGATGCGGATGACATCTTCAACTACCGGGCTGGATACTATATCGGACTAAAACTCATAAAACATATCGCCACGAGTGAGAAGATCACCCGGCGAAACCTACTCGCCATCCCGAGAAAAGACTTTGAAACACTTGCGAAGATCTGGCTTGAAGACAGGGTTCGACAAAGGCGGAGGTGAGTAAGCCAGTGGGCTTGACGGCCAGACCATCAATGAACGCTCGCCATCGCGTCTCTGTGGCTTTCCACTCTTTTCCTAGGATGGCTGCCTGGCGAAATACAGGTCTCCGCACTGTTGTTCTTCCTCGAAGACAAGATCGAATCCGGTCTCACCAAGAAACCTCTTCAGTCCATCTCTCAATTCGTCACTGTGGTGTTCAACCACAATCCTCCGAATCGTCGCGAGTGCTGCCTCCCCACCCCTGAGGATGTCAAGCTCCATCCCCTCCACATCCAGTTTCATAATATCAGTCTTCTCCACGGCATATCGCTCAAACAGTTGACTCAACGTCATGCACTCCACATCAATCGTTTTAATCATTTCCGGCTTGAGCCAGGGGCGTTCCTCGAGGGATAGGTCCCTTGAACCTATCGCACTCACGTGAGGAACAATCTCAAAAGGCATCGTCCCTTCCCCGTCGCAGATGGCCTTATTCACGAGAATGACATCTGTCAGTCCATTCGATCTGACATTCTTCTCGAGAACTTCAAACGCCAGTGGATTGGGCTCGACTGCAATCACTCTGCACCGAGGATTGTTCTCCTTCATCTTGAGAGTGTAAAAGCCTTCATTGGCTCCCAGATCGATGACGAGATCAGCATCCTCACCAGAAAAGCCTGGCACCAGAAGGTGTTCGTCGCCCCTGAATATCTCCGTGTAGATATCCATCGAGGAAAAGGCATTACACTTCCTCAGCCATATCCTGTAGCTGCCGAGGGTAAGCGAGAAGAGGTCAGTCCCCTCCACATACTTGCCCTCTTCAAAGACAAGCCTGTGCCACTTCTCGATCCTCGATACCCATTTGCGACTCTCCTCGTCGCCTGCTATTCCCATCAACCACTCAAAATCCGCACCTTTTGCCACAATTCTCTCCCCCACAATTCATCCCGAAGATACCAGCGCCATTGATGAACTCCAAATCCAGCCCACATGCTTCACCTCCCACCTTGTCACGCTAGGGCAATCATATCTCATCGCTCGGGCTTTGCAAGTTCTGATGCGAAACTCCGTTGTCGCAGTAACGATGCGCAATATTTAGCTTGACGTAGGCGACTGCAAATTGTAGTTACTTGACTACACATTGTAGTCGATCCTAATAGTCGATGGGCTCGCTAATCTCGAACATTCCCTCAGTCTCGCTTGTACCAGAGCTACTCCTGTCTCCCGCGATTACAATTGCTCTCGCCTAGTCTCCCCGGTACATGGCTTCATACAGGCGCTCGCAGAGTGCCACTATTTCATCCACTCTCGCAAGCTGACTCAGCCAGTCCTCGGGAATTGACTCGCGTCCGTAACGGATACCTGCCAGACCTCCTGCGACCGCACCTGTCGTATCAGTATCGCCACCAAGGTTGACTGCTGCGAGGACTGTATCCTTGTAAGAGCCATGCCGCAGAAGACACCACAGCGAAGCCTCAAGTGTATGCACCACATAGCCGCCTGAGATTATTTCATCCTCACGAAGCTGGGCTACATCGCCTTTGAGGATTCTTTCGAAGTGACCGAGCTCGGCAGTGAAATCGCTGTTCTCACAATAGTGCTCACAAACCGACTTAGCATCTTCATAGGCAATCTTTGGCTCCTGTCCCTTGAGCAGGTTCAGTGCTATCTGGATGTATATGCCGCACGCAATCTGCGACCGCGGGTGGGCATGAGTAAGACATGAGACATCGTGTGTTAC
>JALGWB010000217.1:4165-7537 GCA_025774405.1 bacterium | reverse complement strand
ATATCGGCTTCGGCAAGCACGCCACAGCAGATCAAAGCCGGTCTTATGCCACGCTCAAGAAGGTGATCAAAAACAAGGTCAACCGATTGTCCCGGAAACAGTCTATATCCCCAGAAATTATGCGCAACCGTTGGCTGACCCGTAAACATCGATGCATAGGCGGGGATGGTCCAGTTCGCGCTTGCATAATAGTTGCCGTAGAAGATGCCTTTGCTTGCCATCTCGGTCAGGAAAGGTGAAATGGCGACTCCGTCAACAGTTTTTCCAAGATTGTCCCTTCTGTAAGTATCGATTGAAACCACTACGAGTTTGCTCATTGTTTGCCTCCTGTTGCCTATTTTGATATCGGCACTTGGTTATCTGTGCTTGAATTGGGTTGCACCACTTTCGTCCCAATCTGGCTGCACCTCCAGGATCTTTGAGCGTTTGTCTCCACCGGGGGATGTGCAAGGGTGTGCCGATGGGGATAGTGGTCGGAGTGCAGTTACGCGGGTGCGGTACAGGGTTGAGGCAAACACCGGGAGACTCGAGATTCTGTGGGTTCTGACTGTGCCTCGGCCCTAACGGTTGTCCCGGATGGCCGGAAATTTGGTGCAGTTCTTGTCGATGTTGCCTGGCCTTAGCAGACTACGCTTAACGCTGCCGGCAGGATTTCGAATGTGTACTCTGATCGAGTCTCCCTCAGGTCACCATCCACCTGCAGGCACAGTGGAGCCTCAAGCGTGACTGAGATATGAGTCGCTGCAGTGTAGTCTCCAACCCTGTTTCCACCGAGGAAAGAAGTTGCTATTGCGCACAGAACTCCCAGTCTTCCAGTGTTCACTGTCAATACGTGGAGGAAGCCGTCATCGGTTTTTGCGCGGGGTATGACCTTCATACCGAATCCATAGTATGGAGTCTTGGCGACTATTAAAGATGTAAGGTTCTCAACCTCAGTCTCCCTGCCGTCGATCGTGATGGTTGCATTTGCTCTTCCGTATCCACCGAGTATTATTGTACCCAGTGCAAGAGCATATGCCCAGAAGCCTGAAATTCCTTCGCTAATGTATTGCTGGCGCCTCAGTAGAACTTCTCCTTCGAGACCAATGCTTGCAACCACCGCCTTCTCCAGTCTCGAACCTTCAACCAGCACGAGATCAAGAGTCCGTACCGATCCCCTGGTTATCGTGTCAGCCACCTCCTCGGGTTTCCGGGGAAGTCCGAGTGTGTTACGCCAGATATTGCCTGTGCCGAGTGGCAGGTATGATAGCAGGGTATCACAACCAACGGAATTGATGACATCATTCATTGTGCCATCGCCCCCTGCCACTATCAGGACATCAACCTCCTGAGCCAGCTGTTTAGCACATGCATGCAGTTCCGCAGGGCTTGCTGTATCCCATCCCTCAATGATGCAATCCGATGACAGAGCTTGAGCGAAATCCTCAACCACTCTTTGCTTCTTCTCGAGGCTGAGATTTCCAGCCACCGGGTTTACGAGGATTCCGTATTTCACGCTTCAGCCCCTTGCTCATGGTGTCTCAAGCAGTTCAGGATACGCCGACATATACACCAGCCCGGCCCCAAGCCAGTAATAGCAGGTCATGATGATGAGCATGTCTATGCCAACGTATACGAGATGCTTAACCTCTGGGTGCTTCAAGGCCGTCCGATACAGATTCTGGAACGATACCATCGTACTCACCATTATGGCTGAGAAGTAGATAGCGAAAGCTGTCAGGGCCAACTTGAGGGTTTCATGCATGGTATCGGCCCCGGCCACGCCGTGGAAACCGGCTGCGCCCGTAACGGCGCGGATAGTCTGGAAACAGTCGCAGAGTAATATTACCGCAATTGCACCCGGAACTCCGAGTACGAACGGTGACCAATCCATCAACCACAATAGGATTGCGATATCCAGTCCGCCCAGAAATATCGTCAACAGGCACCTCCACTGGAAGGTAAGCTTCTTCGCGGATGGCAGTAGCATGATTACCGCCACGAGCACCAAGGTGACAGCCAATGCGATGGCAAGTCTCCTTGACCTTGAGGCGCGATCGGAATCGTCTAAGCTTTTGTGACACTTGATTGCGCGAGCGGCATGTTCATAAGCGCTCGAGAACCACCAGGCAAAGATAGGAACCATCACCATTCCAAGCACGAAATACAACCACCGCATCTGGATTATGCACATTGCAGCCCCCCTCGTTGATACCCAAGCATTGAACATTGTACCCTTGACACCGCGTCTTGTCAACGATACGGGGGCGGATCGCGTTGACCTGCCGGCTCGGGTGTGGTATAATTAGTGACGTGGCGGGCAGCCTGCGGGCTGCCCTTTACTTTAATGGCTGGTTGTTTGGAGACATACAGAGGAGGAGTGAGTATGAGCCGCATGATGGGTATAGGTATGGTTCTTGTACTTGTTCTCGCTTCAACAAGTCTTGCCGGTAAGACGCTTGTTCGGGTCTACTTTGACAGTCCTGACCATATGAAGACTGTTCTTGGTGAATTTGATGATGTCGCTGGCTGGGGTGGGAAACGTTATGCTGACATAGTTGTCCCCTTTGAGAGACTGGCCGAACTTAATACCATTGCTCCCAACAATGAAGTGCTCATCGCTGACATTGATCGCTATATGAGACAGATGGGCATACTCGGTGTGGGCAGTGCCTATCATACTCAGGAAGAAGCCTATGCTGAGATGGATAGCGTAGCCAATGCTCATCCCGACATCTGTAAGCTTCAGTCGATAGGCTTGAGTATCGAGGGGAGAGACATCTGGGCACTCAAGATCTCTGACAATGTTACAGTGACAGAGGATGAGCCACGTGTGCTCTACCTTGGCTGTCATCATGCCCGTGAGGTTATAACAGTCGAGATTCCGCTGTACATCATGTACTACCTCGTGGACAACTATGGGAGTGATTCGCTTGCAACCTTCCTTGTTGACAACCGTGAGATCTGGATTGTTCCCATTATGAATCCGGACGGCAGGGAGTATGTTGAGCATGTGGGCGACTGGCGCAAGAACCGCCGTGACAACGGCGATGGCACATATGGCGTCGATCTCAATCGCAACTATGGTTACAAGTGGGGTTACGACGATACAGGATCAAGTCCAGATACGGATAGTGAAACCTATCGAGGTACAGCGCCTTTCTCCGAACCCGAGGCCCAGGCAATAAGGGATCTCATGCTCAATTATCAATTCTCAACCTGCATTTCCTATCATAGCTATGGTGAGCTTATTCTCTATCCTTGGGGCTACATACCAGCTCTCTGCCCCGATGATGATATTTACCGAGTACTGACTGATAGCATGTCGAGCTTCAACGGCTACGTCTCTGGACCCGTAGCCACTACAATCTATCCCACGAATGGAGATAGCGA
>JALGWB010000217.1:0-4128 GCA_025774405.1 bacterium | reverse complement strand
GAACAGATTCTGAAGGAGAAGGTATTCTCGGTGAGCTTTGAGGTTGGGACCGAGTTCTATCCCCCGGAATCTGACATAATCCCATTGTGCGAGGAGAATCTGGCTGCCAGTCTGCTGGCAGCTCAGGTTGCTGGCAACATAGGCCAGATTTTGCCGCCGAGGGCCCCTGTCATAACACCAATGGCAGATGACGACGATGGCAACTTTACTGTCTCCTGGACACCAGATCTTTCGGACACAGCCAATCCATCTGTTGCCTATGCCCTGATGGAGAGGATCGGACCCGGTCGAGTGGCTGATGACGTCGAGGCAGGTAATATCTACTGGAATGCAGCGAAGTTCAAGCTCAGCACAGCCCGTGCCTCGAGTGGCAGCCAGAGCTTCTATGGCGGTCAAACCAACAACCGTGACGCCAAGCTCACATCGCTCGTTGCTCTTGATGTCTCGGCGGATGATACGCTTTTCTTCTATACATGGTATGACATTGAGCAGGATTGGGATTATGCTTACGTTGAGGTATCAACCGATGGTGGGGCTCATTTCCACTCGATTCCCGGTAACATAACAACGACATCCAATCCCAATGGCAACAACCTCGGTCATGGTATTACAGGATCCTCAGGCGGCTGGGTGCAGGCTGTCTTCCCGCTTGGGAGTCTTGCCGATTCAACGGTCATGATTAGATTCCGCTACAAGACTGACACATATGTGCTTGGAGAAGGTATCTATGTGGATGACATTTTCCCTGTGCAGACATTCGACTCATCCGCCATCTTGAGCGACGCTATAGGTGAAACACACTACGATCTCAGCCGACCCGTTGGGACCTACTATTACGAGGTAAGAGCAAAGGATGCTGACGGGCAGTGGAGTACCTGGAGTCAGCGAGAATCCATCACCATCACGGGTGCGGGTCTGCCCGCTGAGATTGAAGCTGGAAATAGCATGCTTTACACCAATCCTGTTTATGCGGGCATGAATCTCAGACTGTCCTTCGCATCGCCTGGAGAAACATCACTTGAGATTTTTGACACAACGGGCAGACTGCTGCGAACACTCGACCTGTCTTCCTCAGGCGTAGCCGACTGGGACCTGACCGACATGACCGGTAGACGTGTATCGCCCGGTATCTACTTCATAAGAACTGGTCCCGGAAGGGGTTCCAGGACCATAAAAATTGTGGTTCTCAGATAATTAGCCGAGTATTTGCTTGACAGTCTGGCGAAGTTTTATCGGCTCAATCGGCTTCTCGATGTAGGCATTGGGACGCTCACCCATGTAGGATTTCATATCATCTGCGGAAAAGCCCATCCCAACCTTGTCCCTGATGCCTGTAAGCATGACAACAGGTATGGATTTTAGATTCTCGTCTTTTTTCATCTCCTCAAAAACCTGAAAGCCATCCATCTCTGGCATCTGAACATCAAGCACAACCAGATCGGGCTTGTCTTTGCGCATTGCGGCCAAGCCTTTAGAGCCATCCGAAGCCGAGATGACCTTGTAGCCTTCACCCTCAAGTATCTCCGTAACGAAATTGACAGCATCAGGCTCGTCATCTACAACAAGAATCGTCTTAGGCATTGCCTACCCCCTGTGTTGCTGTGCCTAAACGAGGACGCCACCTTCGGTGGCTGGAAGGTAACCCCCATCTGATCGCTCGATTCTGCTATTTGAGTGGCTGTTTTGTCAATAGAATAGTATGATTTGATGGTTCTTGCCGGGCATCGGATAGCCTCGGTGCTCTTCAGGAGACGACAGCCCTTAGACTTCTTGAAACTTGGTTCACAAGCGTCTATCCTTTAATTGAAACCATAACAAACTGATGAAACGGCATCAGCAGCACCATCGAAGGCAGGACCAAGGCATCTGCCGAGAGGTGTTCGGCCCAGATACCAAATGCAAGGAGGTCTGGATTGGCCGAAATCATCATTGCCCTGGGCGATGCAACTGTTAAGACAGTTGTCCTGACTGCTGGCGAGCTGACGGTGGGTAGAGCTCCATCATGCGATATCCATCTCGATGACAAGACCGTTTCACGGCGACACGCAAGATTCACCTTCTCAAACCGTGGGCTTGTTGTTGAAGATCTTGACTCTCGCAATGGCACGTATGTCTCGGGCAGGCAAATAGGCCGTCATGTTGTCGTGCCCGGTGATGTTGTCACTATCGGACCCTATAGCATAACTTTTCGAGACCTGCCTCTGGCAGCAGAGGAAGCAAGATTTGAGGAAGAAAACCAGTCTGGTGAGACACTGATTAGCGCACTCGATGCAGCTTCCATAAGCAGGGCCGAGGACGTAAAGCAGGGCCTGGTCAGCGCTGAAGCTGCTACCAGGAGGCTTACAGCCCTGTATGACCTCGGCCAACGCTTGAGTGGGCGGCTTGAGGCCAGTGAGATAGCCGATGCATTTCTCGACACGGTGTTTGAGGTCTTTCCCAAGATTGATCGTGCCATTGTTCTCCTCGAAGACAGGTTTAGCCACGATCTTGTGCCCATTGCCGTCCGGCCGCAATCCACCTCGGGTGAGATAAGAGTTTCGCGTACCGTCATTGGCACTGTTTTGAAAGAGCGCCAGGCTGTGGTGTGCAGTGACACCCTGAGGGATGAGCGTTTCAAGGGTGCAGTGAGTCTTCAGGATCTGAGGGTTAGAGCTGTCATGTGTGCACCTCTGTTGGTGGGCGATCGGGTCATTGGCATGGTGGAGCTTGACTCCGAACGAGGTCTTGTCTTTGGTGATGATGACCTCAGACTGCTCATAGGACTTGCGTCTCAGGTAAGCATCGCAGTCGATAATGGCCGGCTCTATGAGGAGATCGAGCAGTCCAGAAGGCTTGCTGCAATCGGGCAGACTGTCTCAAGTGTGGCTCATTGCATCAAGAATGTACTCAATGGGATCGAAGGTGGGCTCTTCATTGCCAAGAAAGGCTTGGAAAACAGTCTTGAGGACAAGATTGCAAAGGGCTGGGGTATGCTTGAGCGCAATGCTGCATTCTTGAAGACACTTGTGCTCGATATGCTCGACTATTCGAAGCAGCGTCCACCAGAATATGAAGACGTGGAGGTGCGGAAGCTTCTCGGCGAAATCGAGGACTTCGTAAGCGGAAGGGCGGCGAAAGGTCAAATCGAGCTTACAGTCGATGTGGATTCCTCTCTGGGGAATGTAAAACTCGATCCAACGCGCATGAAGCGTGCTCTTCTCAACATCGTTGCCAATGCTATTGAGGCGACTGAGCCCGGGGGAAAAGTCTCGATAAGGGCTCGCGCCTGTGGTGATCATCTTACTATCACTATCTCGGATACGGGCAGTGGAATACCCGAAGACAAGCTCAGGACCATCTTTGAGCCTTTCTTTTCAACCAAGGGGTCCAAAGGAACTGGACTTGGTTTGCCTGTGACCAAGAAAATCATCGAAGAGCATAGTGGAAGAATCGAAGTCAAATCTCAACCGGGCAAGGGAACAACTTTCGAGATCAGCCTTCCGATCACATAACTCATGGTTGAGATGGACTGATTTCAAGGGGGATCCTGTAGATTGCCGAGCGTCCATTTGAAGACTGGTAGGCAGGCGTGCAACCCTTTTGGGTGAGGATGCGACCTGTTGCAGGATTGCGACTGACGACATAGATTTCGTCTCCCAGCTCGCTGAGATATTTCAAATCCTCTGTATCCAGATGCTTATCCCGGGCATAAAGGTTCTCCACAATTTTCTCTCGCCTCTCTATCAGCTCACGATCATAACCGCTCTGGCTGATGAGTATCAACCTGATGTTTCCGTAGCCCTTACGCCCCTTGCGATCAGTTGCGCCGAAGGGAACCAGGATTTGCCGCTGTCCAAGTACCGGGATGGTGAGCTCTGTGTCAATGAAGATCGCATCGAGGGATGTCTGATTTCGGATCCAATCGTAAAGATCCTGATCCCGGGCACCTGTCTTAAGCACGCTGCCCTCCTCGAAATACGTACCTGGTATGCTTTCTCCACGGGAGGATCGCAACCAGACCAGGCGAATGGTCGGGAGCAGGAATACCATGATAACGATGAAGACAGGCAGTCTTCGCCATCTTGTCTGAAGCCAGCCGAGACTTGGACCTCCTAAGATGGCAAGTGTGGTACTTGAAAGCAGCAAGAA
>JALGWB010000216.1 GCA_025774405.1 bacterium | reverse complement strand
CTTGCCCGCGAGGAAGGAGGTTACCATGCACAGGTGGCTATATGTTTTGCTGGGAGTGATCCTGCTCGCCTCACCAGTCATCACCTATTGCCAGCAGCTTGAAGACAACGTAACCGAGTTTGATCTCGATAACGGCATGAAGTTCATTGTGTACGAGAGGCATGTTGCACCAGTCTTCTTCGCTGCTGTGGTTTTCAATGTTGGCAGCATAAATGAATCAGATGGAATAACTGGTATATCGCACCTGCTTGAACATATGATGTTTAAGGGAACCAAAACCGTTGGCACCCGGAGTTACGCCCGAGAGAAGCGCTATCTTGACAGAGAAGATCGCATAGCTGAGCAAATATACAACCTCAGGCGTAAGATAGGAGGCTGGCGACTTAAGATCTTTGATGATTTCGCACATGAGATTGTTGCCAACTTCCCTCCAGATATCAAGCAACAGATAGGCAGTGACAAGGTCAGGGAACTTTCAGCATTGATTGACATCCTTAAGAACAGGCAACAGCTGCCGCCGGAGGCGGAGCAGCAACCGGAGATAATCGCAAGCGATGGCGTCGATTATCTTGATCTCTATGTTGCAATGAAGACCAAGGAGAGAGAACTCGAGGAAACGATGACAGAGCACCGCAACCTCATAATCAAGGACGAGCTCTGGGATAGTTACCTGCAAGATGGAGCAAGGATGCTGAATGCCTTCACTGCCAATGACTTAACCGCCTATATTGTCTACCTGCCCTCCAACAGGCTCGAGCTCTGGGCAATGCTGGAATCGGATAGAATGAAGAACGCAGTCTTTCGAGAGTTTTATTCCGAGAGAAATGTTGTGGCAGAGGAGCGTAGGCTCGGAGAAAATGATCCAGACCATGTGCTCTACGAAGCGCTCATGGCTGCAGCTTTTCAAGCAAGCCCCTACCGGAGACCAGTTATAGGCTGGATGAGCGACATCCAGAGCATAACTCGGCAGGAGTTGATTGCTCACCACAGACGCTTCTATGCCCCAAACAATGCAATAGCAATCCTCGTTGGCGATCTTTATCCTGAGGAGGTGAAACAGGTCGCAAGGCGTTACTTCTCGAGGATACCTCCTCAGGAACAGCCCAAACCCATTGAAATCATGGAGCCAGAGCAGCGTGGGGAGCGACGCATCACGGTTGAGTTCGACGCCGAACCCCAGGTACTGATCGCCTACCACGTACCCGTGGCACCTCACCCTGACAGCTACGGCATCGCCGTTCTCTCTCAGATCCTTGGTTCCGGTAGAACCTCCCGCCTTTACAAGCGAATCTTTGAGGAACTTGAGCTCACCTCGCAAGCACCATCGGTTTCGACCGAACCAGGTGAACGACTTGACAATCTGCTCGTAATCGAGGCAAAACCAAGGCATCCGCACGCAACTGAAGAGGTTGAGGCTGCAATCTATGCCGTCATAGAGGAGTTGAAGCAGCAGCCTCCAACACGGCGCGAGATCGAGCGGATACGTAATCAACTGGATGCCGAGATGGTAAGGAGGCTGGGTAGTAATCTTGGAATTGCATTCAGTCTTGCCTTCAGTGCTGCCATAAGGGGCGACTGGCGAGAATACTTGAGAGATATCGAAAGGAAAAAGGCGGTCGAACCGGAAGATGTATCCCGTCTTGCCACCAGGTATCTCACTCCCGAAAACCGAACCGTTGCCACTCTGGTTAAGAAGGAGACGGAGGGGAAACAACCTGAAGAGATCGATCTCAGGGCGCTTATGCAGTGGATTCAGCAGCTCCCTGAGGATGAGCAACGCCAGATCTTCATGCAAATCCAATCGATGACAGACGAGGAACGTAAGATCTATGCTAAGCAACTAATGGAGAGGATGAAAGCTCAAACGAAATAGGAAGGAAATGAAGGAGGTCGCTATGAAACGGCATAGCCCTTGTTTGCGATGGGCAGCTTTTGCAGTGCTTGTTGTTGTGACTATCGCATTTGCTGCCGGTGTGGGTGAGTCACGCTTGCCCAAACAGCTGAAGTTCAAACCGATAGAGTTCAAAACCCCCAGGGTTGATAGTCTGGAGTTTGCAAACGGACTACATGGTTACCTCATAGAAGACCATGAGATACCTGTCATCAATATCACGATTCTTTTCAGAAGTGCCTATCCACCAGCAGACAAGGTTGGACTTCCTTCCGTTGCTGGTTGGGCTATAAGAAACGGGGGAACCAAGAACTATCCCAAGTCCACTATCGATGACGAGCTTGAGTTTGTAGGTGCCTCAATTGAATCGAATGCAGATAATCGCACCGGGCGGATCTCCGCAAGCTTCATGACGAAAGATACAGATCTTGTACTGACTATCCTTGCCGATCTGCTTGTCAACCCGGCTTTTGATCCTGACAAGATTGAACTGAGAAAGAAAACCCTGATAGAGGGTATCAGGCGCAAGGCTGATGACCCCAATTCCCTCGGCAGAAGGGAATTCGCGAAGCTTATCTACCAGGGGCATCCCGCAGGACGTGAGCCGACTGAGGAGACCATATCCAATATCTCAAGAGATGATGTTGTTGCATTCCACTACAACTATGTTAGACCAAATAACGCCGTGATCGGAATCGCGGGAGACATTACCAAGGATGAAGCCATTGCGAGGCTCAACCAGGCCTTTGCCGATTGGCAGCCAGGTGGTGTCCAGCCGGTATTTCCTCTCATGAATTATCAGCTTAACCCCTCGATCAACTACATCTACAAGGATGTTAGCCAGGCCTACGTATTCGCTGGCCACATGGCAATGAATAGTTCCAACCCCGATCGACCAATTGCTACCGTCATGAACTACATACTTGGTGGAGGAAGCTTCACCTCCTGGATAACACAGCGGGTCAGAAGCGATGAAGGGCTCGCCTATCATGCAGCTTCTCGCTACTCTCCCGCACCATGGGGCTACGGGACTTTCGTTGCAACCTGTCAGACGAGGACTGACGCAGCAATGCGTGCTTTGGAACTAATGATCAAGCAGATTGAGCGAATGAAAACAGAAGGACCAACAGCCAAGGAGGTGGAAGATGCGAAGCAAGCACTTCTAAATCGGCAGGTTTTTGAATATGAATCTCCAGGTAGGCTCGTCAGTCGCCTGATATGGTACGATCTCGTCGGACTGCCACTTGATACGCTCGAGAGGGATTTTGAAGCCTATCAGAGGACGACGGTCGAAGATGTCAAACGAGTGGCAAGAAAATATCTCCACCCTGAAAGCCTGACAATTCTGGTTGTTGGTGACCAGTCCAGGTTCGATCGTCCTCTCAGTGACCTGGGTGAAGTCAACGTGATCGAAGTCGAGAAGGAGGTTGAAGCAAGATGAGAAACAAGAGATCGATTTTCGCCGCCACGCTGATAACCTTACTGCTTGTGTTCAGCTACAGTGCAACCTCTTTTGCACAGCAGACCGGGAAAGCAAAATCATCTCCACTCGAGATTCACGTCAAGCATACTGAGCCACGTACCGTAGCTGTCATCAGACACAAGGGCCCATTCGAAGAGATCAGCAGTGTGACAAAAGACCTGATTGCTCAGATTGACAAGGGCGGTCATCTCATGGCTGGACCCGTCATCATTCGTTACCTCGATGATCCCAAGAGCGTATCAAAGAACAAGCTGCGCTGGGAGGTAATGATACCTGTTGTTAAGCCCGGGCGCCTGGGTGGAACAGAGTTTGACAAGCTCCTCTTCAAGTATATGGATGTTATGAACGTCGCCTTTGCCTACCACATCGGACCGGTTGAAACAATCTCTGAGACGTATGGTGAAATGTTCAATTGGGTCGGAAAAAGTGGCTACGACGTCGTCGGTCCGCCCATGGAAGTCTACTGGAGCAATCCAGAAACCACTCCACCAGAGAAGTTCGTTGTGGAGCTCTGGGTGCCTATCAGTGAAGAGCGCAAACCTCGTGTAGTGCGCTAACATTCGCAAACGATCAATACAGGCATGTTGTGAAAGCCGATGAGAATCAGGCTGTGAAGCTGAGTTTCTTGGGTGCTGCACGCAATGTTACTGGATCCCGATATCTTCTCGAGACAAGAAGTGGTTCTATCCTCATAGACTGCGGCCTGTACCAGGAGAGAGATTACAGAGAGAGGAACTGGAAGGCCTTTCCAGTGAC
>JALGWB010000215.1 GCA_025774405.1 bacterium | reverse complement strand
TGGCAATCGTTCTTGACAGTGTTGAGTTCAAGTATGATGGCCAATGTGTCATAAGCACAGCCAATGTCGAATTCACCGAAGGTGCGGTTCACCTGATTGTTGGAAAGACAGGTTCGGGCAAGACAACTCTTGCTCTGCTCATAGCTGGGCTTCTTAAACCAACCGCTGGACGCATATTAGTCGATGGGATTAGACCGAGCGATTCGGACTTTGATCGAAGTCGGCTTCAGCTTGCCTTTCAATTCCCGGAAGCACAGATCTTTGAATCAGAGGTTGAAGCAGAAATCTCATTCGGTCTCAGGAACTTCGGCTATGAAGGATTCGGACTCCGTCAGCGTCTCAGGTGGGCATGTGAAAGTGTGGGATTGTCCGAGCGATTGCTGACACGTGACCCGGCCTCATTGAGTTTTGGCGAGCGGAGAAAGGTTGCACTTGCCTCTGTTATAGCACTTCGCCCTCAGTACCTCATCCTCGATGAACCCTTTGCGGGGCTGGACTGGAACGGCAGGTATAATCTGCTGAATACGATTAGACAAATCAAACACGAGGGTATGACAATCCTCATATTTACTCATGAGATCGACATGATCAGTGAGATGGGAGATACTGTGGCAAGTCTTGAGAATGGAAGGCTCAGCAGATGCTTTGAAGTTGCCGATTTTCTTACAGACCAACCTGATGAATCGTGGTTTGTTCCCGACCACATTCGCGTCCTGAAATACGTTGCCTCAGCCGGCATGGGTGTTGACCAGACAGCTATTCGCATAGAAGATGTTGCCAGAGCCATTGTGGCTGGCATATCGAGGAGCGGATAACTGTGCTATCTTCAAGGACTTTCAGGGAGATATGCCTCTTGTGCACGTTTTTGGCTCCGACCCCAAGCTCTTGACAGGGGGGTGGCGGTCGACTACTATAGGGGTGGTCTCCTTTAAACTAGTACAGTGAGACTAGTAAGGAGGGAATGTGAAAAATCACTTCAAAATGCGTGACCAGCCGCGGGCTGGTATTTTTTCAGCTCGAAGCTCAACTCACCTCAACCTGGAGTCAACAACATGACGACGCGTGAGAAGGCAAGCATAATGGATAAGGATGATATCGCCAGAGCGATAAGGCGTATCGCTCACGAGATCATCGAAAGAAACAAGGGGGCGAAGGACCTTGTTGTTGTTGGGATACGAAGTCGAGGGGCCCCCCTTGCAAAGCGAATTGCCAATGTGATGGGAGAGATCGAAGGCACAGAGATTCCAGTAGGAGTTCTTGACATAACCCTCTATCGCGATGATCTCCAGCTGGTCGCAACCCAGCCAATTGTGGGTAGGACGGATCTTCCAGTCCCCATTGCCGACAGAATCGTCATTCTGGTTGATGACGTACTCTATACTGGGCGCACAGTGAGAGCGGCAATGGATGAGTTGATGGATTTTGGTCGTCCGAGAGCTATTCAATTGGCAGTGCTTATTGATAGGGGACACAGGGAACTTCCAATCCGGGCTGACTATGTTGGCAAGAATGTGCCGACTTCTGCTAAGGAGATAATCTCGGTAAGAGTCATTGAGGTGGATGGGGAGGACAGTGTAAAGGTGGAGGAGATGGTATCATGAAATTCGAAAGGACGGACCTGCTGGGGCTTGAGGATCTGACACCCGAGGAGATCAACTTCATACTTGAGACCTCAGAGTCATTTGTTGAAATCTCAGAGCGGCCGATAAAAAAGGTGCCGGTCTTGCGTGGACTTACAGTTGTTAATCTCTTTTTTGAACCATCAACTCGTACTCGCACATCTTTTGAGCTTGCTGAGAAGCGCTTGAGTGCTGACACTGTGAACATATCTGCATCGACTTCAAGTGCGGTAAAAGGGGAGACGCTCAAGGATACTGCCAGGAACATCGAAGCCATGAGTATCGATATGCTTGTGGTTCGCCACAGTGCCCCTGGAGCTGCCCGCTTCCTTGCTGATGTGCTCTCCTGTCCGGTGATAAATGCTGGCGATGGCTCGCACGAGCATCCCACACAGGCACTCCTGGATCTGTTTACTGTGAAGAAGAAACGAGGCTCGATTGAAGGTCTCAAAGTTGCAATAGTTGGTGATATTCTCCACAGTCGAGTGGCGCGATCCAACATCTGGGGCTTTACCAAGCTCGGTGCCAGGGTGATTGTTTGCGGTCCACCAACATTGATCCCACCCGAAGCGGAAAGTCTTGGAGTGGAGATCTCCTACGATCTTGTGCGAACAATCAGGGATGTTGACATCATTATGATGCTGAGAATACAGACGGAGCGCCTCAAGGAATGTTTCTTCCCATCGATAAGAGAGTACGCAGAGCTCTATGGCCTGGATTCTGAGAAGCTCAAGTCTGCTAAATCAAATGTCATCATAATGCATCCCGGCCCGCTGAATCGCGGGGTTGAGATAACACCCGACGTTGCCGACGGGCCATATTCGGTCATACTCGAACAGGTAAAGTACGGTCTAGCAGTGCGCATGGCTGTGCTCTACTTACTGAGTGGAGGGGAATTCAAAGGTGAAAATTCTGATCAAAAATGGTCGGATAGTTGATCCTTCTCAAAACCTGGACAGTCACGGCGACGTGCTTATCGAGGACGAGCGCATAGCCAGAATAGGGTCAATTGATGATCGTGAAGCGACTCTGGTCGACGCAAAGGGGCTTGTGGTGTGTCCTGGGCTCATCGATATGCACACCCATCTGCGAGAGCCCGGGCGTGAAGATGAGGAGACCATAGCAACGGGTGCAAGGGCAGCAATTGCTGGCGGCTTTACATCAATCGCATGCATGGCAAATACCGAACCTCCTATTGAGGGTGAGGGGGGAACGCGTTTCGTCCTGACAAAAGCCAGGCAAGCTCGTGCCGCCAAGGTCTATCCGGTCGCAGCGGTGACCAAGGGGTTGAAGGGTGAAGCCCTTGCCGAGATTGGATCGGCCATCAAGGCCGGGGCTGTTGCTATTTCTGATGATGGACTTCCGATCAGGAACTCGTCTCTCATGCGGAGGGCACTTGAGTATGTCAGCATCTTCGGGAAGCCTGTGCTGGCTCATTGCGAAGATCTGGCTTTGAGCGGCAATGGCGTGATGCACGAAGGGGAAGTTTCAACCGTCCTGGGTATGCGTGGAATACCTGCTGAGGCAGAGGCCATAGCAATAGCAAGAGACATAATGCTCGCAGTACTCACCAGGTCGAGGCTCCATGTCTGCCATCTTTCCACATCTCAAGGTGTAGAACTCTTGCACGAGGCGAAGCGTAAGGGTGCTGCAGTTACCTGTGAGGTAACGCCGCATCATCTGGTTCTGACCGATGAAAGTGTAAGAACATTTGATACCGCCATGAAGGTCAATCCACCTTTGAGAAGTCAAACACACGTTGCAGCTTTGAGGCGTGCATTGAAGCAGGGGATTATCGATGCGATTGCCTCTGATCACGCACCTCACGCCCTTGAGGAGAAGGATCAGGAGTTCGCACTTGCACCTTTTGGAATGATTGGACTGGAAACCACTCTCGGTGTTGTCTGCACCCACATATATCATGAAGGAATCATTTCGCTCAGATCGATGGTTGAGCTACTTAGCACCAATCCAGCGCGAATACTCGGGCTCAATACTGGCACTTTGAAAGAAGGCTCACCAGCAGATGTAACCATTTTCGATCCTCGACTGGAATGGGTGGTCGAGCCTTCTCAATTTCAGTCAAGGTCGAGGAATTGTCCATTTTCAGGCTGGAAGCTTAAGGGAAAGGTGGTTACTGTCATTGTAGATGGGAGAATAGTTTTTCGAGAGGGTGAGATAATAGGAGGATCGTAGATGACCGAGCGTGACCGCTACTATCTCCTCAAGCTGAAAAAGGTCAAAAGGGCCCTTGACCGAAACGGTATGGTAGGGTTTGTAGCAAGGGACAGGCGAGAGGCTTTACGAATCGCACTAAGTCTGATCCCCAGAAAGGCAATCATTGGTCTGGGTGGGTCTCGAAGCGTGCAGGAGATCGGCTTACTTGATGCGCTGCGGAAAGGGGATTATGAGCTTTATGATCAGTATGATTCATCACTCACAAAGGCCAGAGCAATGGAGTTGAGGAGAAGGGGTATCACCGCCGAGTATTTCATCTCCGGTACTAACGCTAT
>JALGWB010000214.1 GCA_025774405.1 bacterium | reverse complement strand
AGGCTGGTTATCTTGCCTGGACACTACGCAGCAGCGAGGTGGGCACCAGGAAGAACCGTCCCGGTGAAGATCCAAGATGGATACGCAGACTGGCGGCTGTTCCATCGTGGTACTACAGGGGTAAGTTTATCTGCGAGGTCGATGGTGATCTTCTGAAGGCAATGCTTGACGACTATAGGGAGATACCCCTCGGAGGCTTAATGCTCAAGTGGGTCAAGGTGACCAGATTATTGAAAAGTTTGAAGCGCAGTGGATCGCCAGTATGAACCGTGCATCACGGCCGCCAGGTCGTCCCCTGGGATTCTCCAAAAGGATCCAATGCCTCAGGCAGATTGCCTGTTCTCCTGGATTGTGTACCCGTTGATGCACAGACGTATTTCCAAACCCAATGCTGACCAGGTAAACACCGCAGCTGCGGGTTCATTTGGCTATAATCGGGGAGATCCAGCACCATTCTGGAGGCGGCACCCGGATTCGAACCGGGGTATAACGGTTTTGCAGACCGTCGCCTTAGCCACTTGGCTATGCCGCCTTCTTGGAACATAATACCCCGTGCTGAACCTCAGGTCAAGCGCTGGATTCACAGCGATCGGCAGCGTGTCTGATTCCAGTCTATTCGATGTAGCCTAATCCACGCAGATGACGTTTCATACTCTCATCGAAATCCTTCGGTACTGCTGCCTGAAGCCTCGGCACACTCTGGATCCAGGTCTCCGCCCGACGAAGATAGTCTTTGTGTCTGCTTTCATTGTAGATATCTCGACTCTCTTCCGGTATTGACTTTTCATCGAGGTAAAGTCCGTGAGAGATGATATCTTGCGTTGCGAGAGGAAAGGATGGTGAGCATCATGGTGTATGTACAGGAAGAAAGGTTTTTCTGAGCCACATAGGTTTTTGATAATCCTCAGAGCCTGAGCATTCAGCATCTCCGGAACCACCTTGTAGGTAGCATGCCTGTCGAGGTATTCTCTGAGGAGTCTGAATGAGAACGCCATGAGGATGCCGATGTTGAGTTCCGTTGGAATCGCGCCCGAGTGTGCGAAATAAAAGCGATCCGTACCTCTTGCAAAACCAGCCATTGGACTCATGTATGGTATATGGGAGAGCATAGACCTGATAGCCATTTGCTTTTGAGAATCTCCGTCAGCATTGGTGTTCTGTCGGGATACATTCCTTCAAAAAAGCCCTATGGCTCCGGATAGAGGGTTGTGAAGATGGAGCTCATCGCCGGTCGGGTCCAGGCGGCAGGTGCGTTAGCATTTTCATAGACGAAAAGGTCATTTGCAAGCGAGTCGATGAAAGGGGTGGTTGGCTTTGAGTAGCCATAGAGACTGAAATGATCATATCTGGCACTATCTATGATCACAAATATGATGTTAGGCGGTTGCGATGTCACGATATCTTCCGTTGTCGCCAATCAGAGGCTCGAATCCTTCGATCGTCCGCCTATGCTGAACCATTCATCAGGCTTGAGCGGCTATAGAACGATTCCATCGATCGTCGGTGATGCAAAAATGGAGCGGGAAACGGGATTTGAACCCGCGACATCCACCTTGGCAAGGTGGCGCTCTACCACTGAGCTATTCCCGCTCAAACTACCTTCGGTAATAACCTAAAACATCATAAAGCTTAATCCTGAAAAGGTCAAGAAGCATATGTGTCGAATCTTTTATCGGATGAACCCTCGAACCTCTTGAGTCTATCCAGCGTACAGGAACGTCCTTCACCCGCAAACCGAGGCGCCTGGCTATCAAAATCATCTCAACGTCGAAACTGAAGGAATTGATCCTTGCCATCTGGAATATCGAGCTGGCTGCCTCCCTCCTCATCACCTTAAAGCCGCACTGGGTATCAATAAATCCTCTTACAAGCAAGGCCTGAACGAAGGCGTTGAAGATTCGTCCCATCAGCTCTCTGTATCGCGGTTGATGAACGAGGACCTGTGAGTCAGGCAGACTCCGCGATGCAATCACAAGATCGAACTGATCAAGGTAGGATAGCAGCCTGTCGAATTCCTCTATGGGGGTTGAAAGATCAGCGTCAGAAAACAGCACGACATCACCCTGTGATGCCAGCACGCCTCTTCTGACGGCATGCCCCTTGCCACGATTAGTCTCATTCGAAATCAATCTTATCCTGGTGTCCTTCCCAGCTACCAGGTTGACGACCTTCCGCGTATCGTCATCACTGCCGTCGTCAACAACGACGATCTCAAAGGTATAGCCCCTGCCATCCATATACTCCCCAATGACTGCCAGGGAGTTGCCAATCCTTTCCTGCTCGTTGTATGCGGGAATGACGATTGAGACCAGCTCGGGCTTAACGCCGGGTCACCACCTTTCGGTTTAGGCTCTCAAGATAGGTCCTTTCGTATTCATTCGCAGAGCGATCCCATGAGAAGTCTCTAGTCATTGCCCTCCTGACGAGACCTTGCCAGGCAGGTTTGTTGTCAAAGACACGTCGAGCTCGCCTGAGAGCTTCAAGAAGTGCCTCTGAGGAGTATTGCTTGAACACAAAACCAGTAGAATCATCCGATGCATCGAAATCAACTACTGTATCAGCCAGCCCCCCTGTAGCCCTCACAATCGGAATGGTTCCATATTTCATACTGTACATCTGATTCAATCCACATGGCTCATACCGGCTTGGCATGAGGAAAATATCGCAGCCCGCTTCAATCTGGTGAGCAAGGGCTTCATCAAACGCCAGATTCACCGAAACCCTAGCAGGATAACGACCAGCCTGTGTAGTCAGCATCTCGTGGTAGCGTGCATCACCAAGCCCGAGCACAATCAGGCCAAAGTCCAGTCCGATAATCTCTTCAAATACCTCCATAACCAGATCGAATCCCTTTTGATCGACAAGCCGTGAAACCATGCCAATCAGCGGCGTTTCATCAGATATGTTGAGACCGAGTTTTGCAACCAGATCATGACGACACTTTCGCTTGCCGTCGAGTTTGCTGAGACTATAGCGTTGTGCTATGAATCTGTCTGTTTCAGGGTTCCATACGGAATAATCAGCGCCATTGAGTATCCCAACGAGGTCATGGCATCTTTCCCTAAGTACACCCTCAAGTCCGTATCCGAACTCAGGTGTTTGAATCTCCTTTGCATACGTTGGACTCACAGTGGTGATCATATCTGCATAGACTATGCCGGCCTTCATCATGTTGATATTGCCATGGAATTCTAATCCCCCCATCGGCTTCAGCATATCCTCACCAAAGCCAGCCCTGTAACCAACCTCTTTCGGGTATGAACCCTGATAGGCAAGATTATGGATGGTAAAGATCACTCTTGCGTGGTCATTAAGCTCGACTGGGTGCGATCCATGTCTTAGCCAGGCAGGCACGAGCCCTGTCTGGTGGTCATGGCAATGAACTATGTTGAGCTTCCATCCGGCTTGCTTTGCGATAGCCAGGGCGGCACGACTGAAGAATATGAAGCGTTCGGCATTGTCCTTGAAAGGCTCACCAGTCGATGGCTCAGAATAGATACCGTCACGGTCGAAGAAATGCTCATTACCTATCAGGATTACTTCGACCTTACTCTCAGGCAGAGTTGTAACATAGGGACGTGCTTCAAAGGCTTGATCGCCCATGGGGATGTCAACGACACCGACAGGTTTAAACTCCTTGGTTCGCAAGCCCCTGGCCTTGATGCTACCATAGAAGGGTAAAGCAATTCTGACCGTATGTCCCCTGTTCACAAGGGCGCGTGGCAATGCACCCATGACGTCTGCAAGCCCGCCAACTTTGGCGAGGGGATGAACTTCAGCGGCAATCATGAGAATTGACAGCTTAGAATGCATGGGTAACCTCACTTTCTGAGGGTAGCTATGGAGATCTCGCGAAGGTACCTGGCAGCCTCTTCAGGAGCAGTAGGATTGATATAGAAACCGGAGCCCCATTCGAAACCAGCGACCTTGGTGAGTTTAGGCATTATCTCTATATGCCAGTGGTACCAGCTTCGGTTGTCACCGCGCAACGGAAGGGTATGGAGAATGAAGTTATATGGAGGATTGTTGAGAGCCGCATCCAACTTCATCAGAACCTCTTTAAGTATGCGTGAAAGATGGATGATCTCCTGTTTATGGCTTTCCTCAAAGGCGGACTCATGCTTCTTGGGAAGTATCCAGGTCTCAA
>JALGWB010000213.1 GCA_025774405.1 bacterium | reverse complement strand
ATCATAAGGTCCTACAAGCAGGCTCTCAGGGGCAGCATAAGTTCCATCGGTCTGGCTTATCACTTCGAAAACGGGTGCTGCTGAGGTATCCGATCCTGCTGGATAACCCTTTATTGAAGCCTCATCAATTGGATCGCCTGTCAGCATGTCACTTACAGTGCCTGCAAGCGAGCCATAGGCGTAGATCACATTTACCTCGTCCTCATAGACTTCATAACCTCGATAAGCGAGGGCAACGGTGAGGATGCCGACCTGGTGAGGTGTCACGTTAATAATAGCTGAATCAGCCGCTGATGAAGTCGAAGTGTCTATTCCACAACCTGCAATAAACATATCGAGTCCTGCATGATCACTTCCACCGATCACGGTACCCTCAAAATCCGGGGTGAGAGATCCGGTGAGCCCAACCACATCAACCCGGGCTTCAACCTCAGGATTGCCAAGCGCCGTCGCTCCGACAACAAAGACAGAATCGGTGAAGAGATCGAATGAATCAGCGAGCTTGCGGCCCCTTACTTTCAGAGTTTCACCATAAGGGGCATCTAACACAAAGTGGGCTTCACCTGTCGCATCAGTTGTGCCTGCAAGAGCAGGATCGATACCCCAACCTCCGATCGTGACTTCAACGCTTTCGATGGGAGCAGCCAGGCTATCAAGGACAGTGACGGTGACAGATGTTTCAACCTCAACATAGACCGTTTCGGGTTCAATCATGGCGGTTGCCGGTCTGACGACGGCAATCGTATCGACGTAGGGAGTGAAATTGTGGTGAGTAACAGTGAGAACCATCTTACCTGGTACATCTGGTGTCGGATCGAGTGTGATATTTGCATCACCACCGGCATCGGCATAGTCACTTCCATAGAAAGTCCCCTGGTCAACGAGGGCTGCCAGCGCCTCGGCCAGGGGATTTCCGCCTTCGCTAACATGCACATCGTATGATACCGCTCCAACTGGCACTACCCCAGCATGGGCAACATCCATGGTTTGAGGTTGGTCGGTCCACAGGTCGATCGATGGATCGCCCATGAGGTTGTACATTTCATAATAGCGCTTGGTTGAGCCACTGCCTCCGTAGTATTCGTAAAGATACCACTTGCCCTGATCAACCATTCCACCTATCCAGGCGAGACTATCTTCAAAGAGGGCTTTGAAAACACCTTTTTCAAGCACATCATCTTCATCCCAGTAGGAGGTGACTGACGATGCCCAGAAGCCAACGGCTGCCTTATCAGTCTGCCTGATCCAGGTCTCAGCAAAGCATTCAGGCTCAGTATATTTTCCTGTCAGGCAAGCATAGCTCTGAACGAATGGATACATGTCGAGATTGGTTAAGGCAGCGACATCGCTCTGAGTAAATTGAGGACCATCTGCCCAGTAGGTTGTTGCACCGTGGCCTGAGTAGATACCAAGTCCACGTCCATCGTTAAAAGCGTCGCTTACCTGCTGAGTTGTGGCGTTATAGGTATGGCAGTAGAGCTTCTCAGACGTGAAGCCAGCCGGATCCATGTACGTTGAAATCACATAATTGTGAGTACCTTCAGTTATATCCCAGTTATCCTCTGATGCCATGAAGACAGCTTTTTTGAGCCAGGAGGTCTGGGCGAAGAGCAGCTTCTCGTAGTCAAGGGTCTTATCAATTATGGCCGAGGCCTCCGAAAGGCTTGTGACCGAGAAGCGCCCGATGGCGATGTCAGGGATGTAATCGCCTTCAGTCATCGTTGTATAGTAGAGATCGGTTGCCGGATTATCGGTCTCTGTACCGGTCCAGTTGGGAATCTCATCGACATCACCCACCAAAAGCACGAAGGTTGGCGGAACAGCCCAATTGTCGTAAGCATCCTCGATATAGGCTTTTATCGCAGTTGTGGTTGGCCCGCCGGGGATGTCAGTTGTCCGGGTCACAGTTGTGTAATAGCCCTTCTGCGATTTCCACTCAGCGAGCCGGAGGATTTCATCATAATAGGCTGAGGCTGTTATGATAAGGTAGCCAACAGGGGTAGCCGGTACTGCCTTGGTCGACGGAGACTGATAGCTAATCAGCATCCTGGAGGCAAGGCGTTCAAAATAGGGGGACTGATAGCGGTTGATGGTGGCTTGCGTTAATCGATAGTCGGCTCCCTTAAGAATCAGCCTAATCTTTATATCAGATACCACATTGAGCCTTCCAAGTGAGGGGATGTATTCAACAGCCGGGACCTCAAGCACAACGAATCTGTGACCCCTCAATTGCCCAACCTCAACAATGCGGGCTGTGTAGGCAGGATATGGCTGGCTCGAGGCATAGAAGCTTTCAGATATCATGAACTCGGCTCGCTCTCTTGCTCCAGGAATCTTCTCGATGGGTGGCTGAACGGGAATGATCCGTTCCGGCAGGGCAAGGTCGGCGAGGCTGTATGAGGTGGTCTTTCGCTCGATGATCTCGATCTCAGCAGTAGTGCCCTTGGGAATCTCAATTGCACGGCGTAACAGGGGTAGCCTTGCTTGGCCGATCCGGGTGATTTGCCCGCAGCCTGGAATCTCAATTGAGGCAAACGCGCCTTGCTTGGTCTCAACCTCGCTGGCAAGAAAACCCGTGAGGGTAATCTCGAGCGTAAGTTCCTCCGGTTGTTTGCCTGTTATGGCGATCCGGGGTTCCGCTCTGATGGTTTTGCCTTCGAGCCCAATCCAGGTGGACGTGGATGCAAGAGCCACTGCTACCGATAGTAGAATAGCCAGGAACAAGAAAGCGGCGGAAATCCTGGGCATGACCTACCTCCCAGTCGAATGGGTTCACAAGACTGGCCCGGCGGGACCATTGCCTTCGGCCCCGGTCAGCGCTTCTTTTCCATTTTACCACACGAGGTTAAGTGTTTCAAAGTGATACCCTCTTATCTATACATGGACTTGATTGCGCTCCATGTTGACGGCTCAGTACAGGAGGGTCCAAAGGGGAAACAGTAGCCGAGGCTATCAGGACCCCCCGAGGGCGGATCACCCCCGTCAAAAAGGTATTCACTGAGAACGAACGTCGTGCACACCCCGGATGGCCACGGGTCAAACACTGAAAACCACAGTTTCGCTACTGGACCCTCGCCTGTGAATCCCATCACGCCCGCCATCGCTACAAACACGGTATCGCCGTCCGGCTTGTAGGCGCATTGAAAACCGCGAGCTAATCCAGTAGATGTAACGTCACAGCACCTCATCAGATCAGCCGGAAACGCAAATCTGAACTCGAGACTCCATACCAGGTCAGTAGTAGATACATAGATGGTGAAAATTGCTTGAGATGGGCATTGCTCGACAACATCCCCTATCCACATGGTGGAAGGACTGTCTGTGGAACATAGGGCAGAGGTGGCTGCAAGCAACATGGTGGTAGCGATTGCCAACACAAGCTTTACCATCACTGGCACCTCCTTTTCGTTACCGTCCCAGACCCACCGACTCCCCAGGCCAAGTACCATTAATACTCCTATGCCAGCGGCAGGCGTCCGAGACCAGCACGTGCTAACCGACGGCGGGCATTTCGGTAAGCAAGACCCCGATCGCGGAGAATGGTCTTCCTCCCCTGGTTCCCCACGTGAGACCTCTGACAATAGAAATGGTATAACTGGAGCCTTGAGGGTTCAACTATGAACTATCCCGTCCAATCAGCAGCAGGGCCTTTGCCAGGCATCAGGAAAACGGAAGTCATATCTTAGGATTTGTGGTATAATGATTCTGATGTGGCCAAAGTGTGATTGGCCATTGTCGTAGCCCATGGAAAGGAGAATGAAGATGGGAGAGCGTAAGTACATTGGCAGCTTGATGCTTGCATTGCTCCTTGTCCTGGTTTCAGCAAGCTCGGCTTACACCCAGCCCACGTGGGTTCAACCTGAGCGGCCGGGTGATATCGCCCGGCAGGTTGCAGAAGCCAAGGCACGCTATTTTGCACAGATGGAGGCCCTTGCGACCGAGCCCACCCCTAATCAGGCTCATTACGATGCCACCTACTACTGGCTTGATCTTACAATCGATCCCTCGACTCAGACGGTCTCGGGCAGTGTCAAGATGACAGCAGAGGTCTTATCAGGATCTCTTTCACAGGTTGACATTGATCTCTATACCAATATGACGGTTGATAGTATCGTTGGCGCAACTGGAAGCTTAACATTCAGTCATGCCAACGATATCCTCA
>JALGWB010000212.1 GCA_025774405.1 bacterium | reverse complement strand
ATCAGGGTGCGCAAGGAAGCCGAAGCGGCCGGTATCACCTTTGAGAAAGCTCTCGTCAAACTTGGTTATATGTCGGAGGAGCGAATCCTTGAATTCCTTACCCACATCTACGGTGTTGAAGCTGTCAATCCTCTAGCTGCTGAGATACCACAATCGGTTTTGAAGCTGATCTCGCCCGAGATTGCCATGAAATTCAGGGTCGTTCCTGTTTACAAACATGGTAGAACGCTCGCTGTTGCAATGAGTGATCCCGCGGATATGTACGCTTTGAACGATCTGAAGTTTATTACCGGGCTAGAGATAAAGCCGATGGTTGCTACAGAAAGCTCTCTCGCTGCTGCCCTCGAGCAATACTACGCTGTTCAGGAAGATCTGGAGGAGATGGTTAAGGGCTTGGGTGAGGAGGATATCGAATTACTCGAGGGGACTGAGGAAGATGAAGATGTCGGACTTGAAGAGGCTGAACAGGCTCCTGTCATAAAGTTTGTTAACTCGATGATTGCTGATGCTGTCCGCAAGCGAGCAAGCGACATACATATTGAACCTGGTGAGAAGCACTTTCGTGTTCGCTTCAGGATTGATGGTTGTCTCCATGAGGTAATCAAACAGCCAGCCAGAATGAAAGGCCCGATCATCTCGAGAATAAAGATAATGTCGGAGTTGGATATAGCCGAGAAACGCCTGCCGCAGGATGGCAGGATAAAGCTCCGCGTTGACAACAAGACCATAGATATCCGCGTCTCAACCTTGCCAACCATCTTCGGTGAGAAAGTTGTAATGCGTATCCTCGACCGTAGCAATCTTATGCTTGATCTAAATCGATTTGGCTTCGAGGAGAACGCTCTTGGCAACTTCAAGAAAGCGATTGAGGCACCATATGGCATGGTGCTGGTCACCGGTCCTACCGGCAGCGGCAAAACCACAACACTATACTCCGCCCTCAATTGGATCAACCGTCCGGATGTCAACATCATGACGTCCGAGGATCCTGTTGAGTACAACATTGAGGGCATAAACCAGGTGCAGATAAACGAGGAGATCGGGCTCACGTTTGCAAAGTCCCTGAGGGCCTTCCTGAGGCAAGATCCTAACATAATTATGGTCGGAGAGATTCGGGACAGCGAAACCGCTGAAATAGCGATAAAAGCAGCTCTTACCGGGCATCTTGTGCTCTCGACAATTCACACAAATGATGCACCAAGCACAATTGACAGACTTGTCGACATGGGCATCGAACCTTTCCTTGTTGCTGCCTCTCTTAACCTGATTCTTGCTCAGCGTCTGGTTCGCAAGATTTGTCCGAAGTGCAAGACGCAGGTGAGCATTCATCCCGAGGTGCTAAGGGAGCTTGGTATCCCCAGAGAGGAAGGCGCAGCCTGGAAGTTCTACAAGGGGACAGGGTGTGTAAATTGCAACAATACTGGCTATTCCGGCAGGTTGGGGCTTTTCGAAGTGATGCCGATCAGCCCGACCATAAGGAAGATGATACTTGACAGAACATCCACCGATGCAATCAGGCATCAAGCGATAGAGGAGGGAATGCTGACTTTGAGGCAGGATGCCTTACTTAAGCTCAAAGCAGGTCTGACAACGGTCGAAGAGGTATTGAGAGAAACCGCAAAGGACACATAGGTGTCGTGGAGGGCGTGACATGATAGCGCTCCGAAGTCTTCTGGAAGAAATGGTCAGGATGAGGGCTTCAGACCTGCACATAACAGCAGGTCTGCCGCCTCAGTTCCGTGTGGATGGACAGATCATCTCAGCTGATACTGAGGAGCTCACACCGGATATGACCAAACAGATCATCTATAGCATCCTCAACGAGGAACAACGCAAACGCTTCGAGATCGACAAGGAGCTGGATTTCTCCTTCGGTATCAAGGGATTGAGCCGTTTCCGCGCAAACGTGTTTCTCCAGCGAGGAGTGACAACTGCTGCCATAAGGCAGATACCCTATGAGATAATGGGATTTGAAGAGCTGGGATTGCCCCCGGTCGTTAAGGATTTTGCTTCAAAACAGAAAGGTTTGATTCTGGTAACCGGTCCAACTGGGTGCGGCAAGTCCACAACACTGGCAGCAATCGTTGACAAAATAAACTCCGAGCGAAGATGCCACATAGTCACCATCGAAGACCCGATTGAATATGTCCACAGTCACAAGAAATCGATTGTTAATCAGCGAGAAGTCAGAGCCGACACCCATTCATTTGCAAACGCACTGAAATACGTATTGCGACAGGATCCAGATGTCATATTGATCGGTGAGATGCGCGATCTCGAGACAATCGCTGCGGCCCTGACAATAGCAGAAACCGGTCACCTGACCCTGGCAACCCTGCACACGAATTCAACCTATGAAAGTATCAACAGGATTGTCGATGTCTTCCCGGAATACCAGCAAGCTCAAGTGCTTGCTCAGCTCGCCTTTGTGCTTGAGGGAGTGATTACGCAACAGCTCATTCCCAGGCTTGGCGGGAAAGGAAGAGTACTCGCATCTGAGGTTCTGGTGGCTACGCCTGCTATTCGGGCATTGATAAGGGAGAAGAAGATTCACCAAATCTACTCACTGATGCAGGCTGGGCAGAAATTTGGCATGCAGACAATGAACCAGTCCCTGTATCGGCTCTATGTGACTCGGCAGATTTCCCTGGAGGAGGCTTTAGGACGTAGCCCCGACATTGCTGAGCTCGAACAAATGCTTTCGCGTGGGAGAGCTCTCGGCGCAAGCAAGCACGAGGGCAGGGCATATGTACGTTAAAGGGGGCGATTGATTTTGGCTACAACCTATGTTTGGAAGGGCAAAACGGCAGCCGGGCAGACTGTCAGTGGCGAGATGGTGGCTAATTCAAGAGCAGAAGTCATCGTCAATCTGAGGAAGAAGAAAGTCATTCTGACCTCTGCTAAGGAGAAGCCGAAAGCGATTGGATTCGGTTTCAGCAGGAAGGGTGTATCAACAAAAGACCTGGCTGTGTTTACAAGACAATTCTCAACGATGATAAACTCGGGGCTCCCACTTGTCCAATGTCTGGACATTCTTGCCAAGCAGGCTGAGAAAGATAACTTCAGAAAGGTGATAACTCAAATAATGCGGGATGTCGAGGCTGGCTCGACACTGGCTGACGCACTTGGCAGACACCCAGGGGTCTTCAGCGAGCTCTATGTCAATATGGTCGAAGCTGGTGAAGCCGGTGGTGTGCTTGATGTCATACTCGGAAGGCTTGCAACCTATCTTGAGAAGATGAACGCCCTCAAGCGCAAGATCAAGGCAGCGATGACTTATCCAGGTGTAATCTTTGCAGTGACAATCGCTGCCTCATCGTTCATGCTGATCTTCATAATTCCGACATTTGCCAAACTTTACGCAGACTTTGGTGGAGAATTACCCGGACTAACCCGATTCGTCATGAGCCTGAGTACCATCTTGCGAACCAGATGGTATCTCATATTCGGTGCTCTGCTCGGTGCCTTTCTTGCCTTCCGAAGATACTACAATACTAAAGAAGGTAGAGCTGCGATAGACCGATTGTTGCTGCGAATTCCAGTAATCGGTCCTGTGTTGCTCAAAGCCTCAATTGCACGATTCACCAGAACCCTCGGTACGTTGGTCAGCAGTGGAGTGCCGATACTTGAAGGACTCGAGATAACTGCAAATGCCGCTGGCAACGTAGTTGTGAAGAAAGCCGTTATGAAGACAAGGGCGAGCATTTCAACCGGTCAGACAATTGCTGCACCTTTGCGTGAATCTGAGGTGTTTCCTCCAATGGTCGTCCAGATGATATCGGTCGGAGAAGAAACTGGCGCTCTGGATGAGATGTTAGCGAAAGTCGCAGATTTCTATGACGAGGAGGTCGATACCGCTGTTGAGTCGCTGGCATCCGTGATTGAGCCATTGATGATAGTCGTCATGGGTGGAATTGTCGGTGTCATGCTTGTGTCGATGTACTTGCCGATTTTCAAACTTGTGACGGTGATCGTCGAGAAATGAGATCAACTTTGAGAGCTGAAAGTGAGCATAATCTTGTCAATGTATGCCGATTGATAATCATACTGCGTATAGTCGCCGCTGGCATAGGGCTTTCAGCAGTGATGCTGATTGGTGGTTTCGGAGCTCAACGGCAGATGCCGATTGTGGGTCTTCTGCTTGTTATCTTTCCGTTGAGTGTTGTCTGGTGGC
>JALGWB010000211.1 GCA_025774405.1 bacterium | reverse complement strand
CACATCATCGTTCTTGATTTCGGCTCGCAGTATACCCAGTTGATAGCAAGACGCGTAAGGGAAATCGGCGTCTATTGCGAGATTCTTCCTTACTCGATGTCAATCGATGAGCTGGTTGAGCGGAACCCCAGTGGTGTCGTTCTGTCTGGGGGACCACGCAGTGCGTATGAGCCCGGTGCACCGATGCCCGATCTTCGGCTCCTGAAAAGTGGTATTCCTGTCCTTGGCATTTGCTATGGCATGCAAGCCCTTGTCCATGCTCTTGGAGGTAAGGTAGCCAGAGCAAGCCATGAAGAATATGGTCCAAGGACAGTCATGATCATCAGAAGGAATCCCATTTTCGAAGGCTTGCGACGCAAGATAAGGGTTTGGATGAGCCATGCTGACTATGTTAAGAAGTTGCCTCCCGGTTGGAAGGTCATCGCCCGGACCGAGACCTGCCCTTTTGCAGCAGCTCACGACAGGAACGCAAGGGTATTTGGCGTCCAGTTTCATCCTGAAGTGTCCCACACCGATAGCGGAACAAGGGTCTTGAGGAATTTTGTATTGTCCATCTGTAAGGCACCCCGAAACTGGACTATGAAATCCTTCATCCAGAGTACCATAGACAACATAAGGAGGGAAGTTGGTGAGGAGGGTGTGCTGTGCGCCATAAGTGGTGGTGTTGACTCATCGGTCACAGCTGTGCTCGTGGATCGAGCTATCCCGAGACTTACATGTATTCATGTAGATAATGGGCTTATGCGGAAAAACGAAAGCAAGGCTGTCAAACTGCTCGCCAGAACCACTGGACTCAAGGTGCGTTACGTTCATGCAGCAAGCCGTTTTCTTTCAAAGTTGCGCGGTGTCACAGATCCGGAAGCCAAGCGTCGCATAATCGGTCGTGAGTTTATCAGGGTTTTTGAGGATTCTGTGCCCAAGCACAGGCGCCCGAAGTTTCTTGCACAGGGTACGCTTTACCCCGACGTGATTGAGAGCATGGCACATCGCGGACCTTCATCTACCATCAAGAGTCATCACAATGTGGGTGGCTTGCCTCGGCGAATGAGACTCCGTCTTATCGAACCTCTGAGGGATTTGTTTAAGGATGAGGTAAGAGAAGTCGGGAAGTTGCTTGGTGTTCCAGATGAGATATTGCATAGACACCCTTTCCCTGGCCCAGGGCTTGCAGTGCGTATCATCGGTGAAGTAACCAAGGCGAGGCTTCGAGTTCTGCGCGAGGTTGACTGGATTGTTGTCGATGAGCTCAAGCGAGCCGGGCTATATGAGCATATCTGGCAAGCTCTTGCCGTTTTACTGCCAGTGCGGACAGTTGGAGTTATGGGGGATCGGCGCACATATCGGTCCGTGGTTGCCATTCGGGCTGTGACGAGCCGGGATGGGATGACAGCGGATTGGGCAAGGATTCCTGAATCGGTACTTGAAAAGATGGCGACGAGGATCATCAACTCGATCGAGCAGGTCAACCGTGTGGTCTATGACATAACTCCGAAACCGCCCGGAACGATTGAATGGGAATAAACAATCGGGGCAACCTCCCCGCCTGGCTGCCCCAGCTTTAACTTATGAGTTCCCCGCGTCAGGAACGTGCTTCGTTCACTTTTGAACCCAGGGGCGCTTATGGCGTCTATCCTACGAGGATCGGTCCAAACTCGTGCGAAGTCACGACCCTGGCAGGGAACCCAATCTCCGCTCACGCCAATTCAACTTCGCTCATGATTTGTGTCTAGCTTTTAGCACTGGCACATGCGTGTTGTCAAGCTTTTTCTTAAGATATATCTTAACGCCCAAACTGCTGTGATGAGCCATATCGCTCATCTGAGCGATCCCAGGCTTCCTGGCATCGGCGCTTCGCGAGACATTTCGCTTGACAATCGTTACCAGTTCAATTAGAGTGGAAGGGTAGTTTGTGGCCCGTTTTTGCTTTATGCAAGAAGGAGGGTAGTAGGAAATGCCACGCGGCAAGGTAAAATGGTTCAATGAGGCTAAGGGCTACGGCTTCATTGAGCAAGAAGACGGGCCTGATGTGTTCGTCCATTACACTGCAATCGAGGAGCAGGGCTTCAGGAGTCTCTCTGAGGGACAGGAAGTCGAATTCGAGATTAAGCAGGGGGACAAAGGACCACAGGCAGTAAAAGTAGTCAAGTTGTAGGAGTCGTTTCTATATAAACGATTTCTCAGGCAGCGACATTTCCCGGTTGGCTAAGAGTCAACCGGGATATGTTTTTCTCCATCCGGAAAATGTTGCCACCATAGGCGGCTTTTGGTAGATTGATTTCGGGGGCGACCAGGAATGCTGACAAAAATCCTCGCAAAGATCTTCGGAACGAAATCCGAAAGAGACCTGAAAAGAGCCAAGCCTACGATAGATGCCATCAATCGCTTCTACATCGAGTTTCACAGGCTGTCAGATGCAGACTTACGCTACAAGACTGAGGAACTACGGCAGCGGATGGCTTCAGGCGAGGAACTCGACGACCTGTTGCCGGAAGCATTTGCAGCCGTGAAGGAAACTGCAAGGCGCCTGCTCGGGGTCAAATGGGATGTATGCGAAATCGAGACAGCCTGGAATATGGTTCCCTTTGATGTTCAGCTAATGGGTGCCATCGTACTGCATGAAGGCAAGATAGCCGAGATGGCAACAGGTGAGGGTAAAACTCTTGTGGCGACGATGCCCCTTTATCTAAATGGACTCACAGGCAAGGGTGCTCATCTCGTCACCGTCAATGACTACCTGGCCAGAAGAGATGCTCAGTGGATGGGCAAGATCTATGAACTGCTCGGGCTTGCTGTTGGTTGTATTCAACATGATATGGAGCCATCGGCGAGGAAGGTAGCCTACAGGTGTGACATCACCTATGGCACCAATAATGAGTTCGGTTTCGACTACTTAAGGGACAATATGGCGACCCGTACTGAGGACCGGGTCCAGCGTGGTCACCATTATGCGATTGTCGATGAGGTTGACAGCATCCTTATTGATGAAGCCAGAACGCCTCTCATCATCTCCGGTCCCGTTTCAGTCTCAAGGCAGAAGTTTGATAGCTTCAAGCCAGTAGTTGAAAAGCTGGTGCGTGAACAGGTACGCCTGGTCAATGGTATGCTTGCAGAGGCTGAAGACCTGCTCGAGCAAGGCGAGGAATACAAGGCCGGGGTATTGATGCTTGCAAGCAGGCGCGGAGCCCCCAAAAACAAGAAGCTCTTCAAGTTGATGCAGGATGGCAAACTGCGACGCTTGGTCGAACGTGTGGAGCGAGATTATATGATGGCCAAGCGTATGCATGAGATCGATGAGAGATTGTATTATACCATAGATGAGAGGAGCAATGTTGTCGATCTTTCTGAGAAAGGCAGAGCCTTCCTCGAGAAGCATTCGGCTGCTGCCGTCTCGAGATTGACTCGTCGCAAGGCAGGCCCACCTCCCGAGATTCGAATAGTCACCAGTGATGGAAAGGTGAACTTCTCACTCAAGACCAAAAAGACCCTTTTTGAAGATGAAACTCTCGATTATCTTGCTGATGCAGTCTATCCTCAGGTGATTGCATCTGATTCGGGCAAGGATTCCATTTTTCTCCTCCCCGATTCTGCAACAGCGTTTCAACGAATAGATTCTGAGTGCCATCAAATGCTCAAGCAGGTTCTTCTTAAGCGCGCCGTTGCTGAGGGAAACGAGAAGGCAGATGATGAGGCACTCGAAGTCTTTATCGAATCCTGGCTCGAAGGCAATCCGCAATTCGTTACCTACATACAGACGAGATTGAGACAGGTATTTGAGCAGGACTTCGGCGAGCGCAGTGAGCGTCTGCACAATATAGCACAGTTGCTAAAGGCATACTCGCTGTTTGAAAGAGACGTAGACTATGTCGTCAAGGACGGGAAGGTTATCATAGTCGATGAATTTACAGGTAGGCTCATGCCCGGGCGGCGATATAGCGATGGTCTGCATCAGGCGCTTGAGGCCAAGGAGGGCGTGAGGATAGAGCGTGAAACCCAAACCTTTGCGACCATTACCATCCAGAATTATTTCCGCCTTTATGAAAAGCTTGCTGGCATGACAGGCACTGCCGAGACTGAGGCAGGTGAGTTCTGGGAGATCTACAAACTCGACGTTGTCGTCGTTCCAACCAATGAGCCCGTTAGGCGCATTGACTACGAGGATGTCATCTTTCTTACCAAGCGT
>JALGWB010000210.1 GCA_025774405.1 bacterium | reverse complement strand
TATGTTAAGGTTGATGCCTTCACTATCCGGTGTAGCTCCCACAAAGGTCAGAAAATCACCGGGATAAGTCACTTTGAAGCAATAACCAGCAAGCTCTGCTGCATTTGTCGCTCTGACATCCACATAGACAAGTGGAAGCACTATGTCAGGATCATCGATTCGCTTCTCCTTCGGATTAGGTTCGCCCACCTCGTCTGCCCCGGCTGCGCTCGATCCGCCACCTCCAGCCCCAGCCGGGTAGGTCCCCTCAACCTCAACGGCGCTGTAGCAAAACATGAGGCTTGTGTTCTTGCCAGGTGGATCCACGAGTGGTACACCACCGTCACCGAAATGGGCATTCAATGAATCGAGATCACCTCTGTAAATCTCGCCGTTACCGTCGAGGTCAAAAAGAGGATCAAACCCAATGTCGGTCGAGTCAATAGCGAAGGTGTCAACAAACAGACTGAAATCGTTAATACTCACCACCCCGTCTGAGGTGAAGTCGCCTGGTGGCACACCAAGATTCTGGGCTGGAAGGGCTTCCTCACTGTTTCCCCAGACTTCCTGAATACCGTCACATGCTCCAACCCAATATGCATAGATAATGCCGTTCTCAACGGTCGTATCGACATAGCGAGTATCGCCCGCAGGCAGACTATCCAGAAGAACCGGGGCTCCGCCAGGTGGCATTGTACGGTAAATTCGATACTTTCTCACGGTCCCCTTGCCACCACCGTCATCATACGACCTCCTCCAGGTAACCACAATTGCACCGCCACTGTCACCCGGGGCATCAACCGCTCTAACATTCCCTGGAGCCCCTGGGAGGAAGTTGGGATCCTCATATCCAGATACTGCGGTAGCCACATTGGAAAGCGCGCTCAAGTTGCCAGCCTCGTCCCTTGCCTTCAAACCGAAGTAGTAGAGCCTGCCAGGCTCGGGGAGATTGACAACGAATACCTCACCTTCTCCACCGGGCTTGGGCGAGGCTATGCTTCTTATCTCAGGCAACGTATCCCAATTACCTTCAGACATCGGGATACCGCTATACTTCAGAATGTATTCCACCGCCTGTCCGCTGAAATCATCATCACCAGGAGCCGTCCAGTCTAATACCACCGCCCCGCGTCCCTCATAGGTGCATGCACCGAGGTCTTGGACGGTGCCTGGTGGAATCGTGTCGTCGGAGGCTGCCTCGCAGAATAAGGCAAAGGTGCCAGGCTGGTGTATCACAGTGGTGCAGTAGTTGCCATCCGGAAGCACAATGCTACTATCGTCTCGCACCCAGATCCTTGCGGATTCATCCCAGCGGTAGATTGCGAGTGCGGTTTCATCAAGCCCATACACATCAACATCATCGTAATCTATGTTTATACCTGCGCCCAGTGGCAGTGTCTCCAAAGATCCAACCGCCAACGAGTATTGTGAGCCCACTTGGACTAAGCCCTCGGCGCCGATCCTATTGCAGACCGTCGGCGTTGCTAGGGTCAGGGATAAAGCCCCCGTTGCAATGTCATCAGAAGAAGGCGTCCAGCGAATCCGGTCGTGGACGATTTCGCCCATGGCAAGGGGGGGCAGCCAGGCAGCTGACCAAGTTGCTATGGAATAGGTTACATTGCCAGCAGTGTCTGAAGCCAGAATTTCGAACGAGCCTTCTCCATCAAAGGCCGAATCAGCCGGGTCAATGACCAGCATCCCGGCAAACCTAGTCATGTCCCCAGAGTTCACCATATCAACCGTACCTGCGGACGAACCGTAGGAGTAGTACACCATCGGGACTGTATCCAGCGGCTCGTCACAGTATAGCACCAGACTTATTGTTAAGGGATCGATTGATGCCACAGTGGTGGTAGGTGTGACACCGTGGATTAATGTATCACTTTCCCCGCCTGTCAGGAGCCCGTTATCCGGTAAGCTCGGATGCATTGAAACTAGACCATTATTCCCAATAACTACCGAGTCGACTCCAATAGAACGAAATCTGTCGGTACACCAGGCGATGAGTTGATCGCCTGGAACCAATCCATCCACCCTAGCCAGCTGGCCGATTTCTAGAGCTCCAAGAGGGACCAGCGCTTGTTGTTTTCTGAGGTAAACATAGGCCTTTCCCGGGCTGTGCGATCGTCCTTCAACCAGAATTTCACAAGTTCGGGCACCTGTAGTGCCATCAGATACGACGAAATCAACGTCAGTGAGGCCGGCGTAGTAACCTCCAGCCGGATCAGACCATCCAGTGAGACCCACATCCTCGTCAGGCCCGAATCTTATCCCACTGCCTGGGATGCCATGCGAACCGCGGGACCCCGGGGTTAGTGGCTGTCCGAACGCGGGCACTATGTTTATAGCTGATCTATCTTCAATTGTTTGCTCAAATGTTTGCCAGCACGGCTCGCAGTGATCATAAGCTTGCTTCGTGACCTTCTTCCTATCAACACCCGCAGAGTACTTGCAGTAGCGATTGAAGAAGTCACTAAGATAATGGTTGTATGATGACATCTCTTCACTTTTGTGCTCACTCCATGCGTCCATCATTCCGTAAGTCTGCGGGAACTCCTCCATGTGTGACTTCCTGTAATGCCAAGGCTTATCGGGATTACCCTGTCCCAAGGCATTTGCATATTCATCAAGAAGTTCGAAAATATAGTGTCCGCACTCATGCAGGATGGCGTAAGAATACTTCTCGCTACCGGGGGGGCTGCCCTCCCACGTGGTGCCAAAAACCATTGTCGCCTTTATACGCAGAACCCAAGCAAAGGGAGCCGGGTGGTAGAACCCACCTACCGAGGACTGGGGAGTTCTATCCCCCCGGTCGATCCTCATGTCAGCATGCTTCCAATGGCGTTTACAGTCGTAGACAGCAATCTTGCCTAGCATTGCATAACCGTCGGTGGCATCATACATCTTGCGACTGGCCCAATTGAAACTTTCCCTAAGTTGCTCGAAAAACCTATCATCAGTTACATCCTCCCTGATGGAGACGACGAGATTGAATCGCAGAAACGGGTGCCGCAGATACAGTTTGTAATCAGGCCTCTGCTCGGTGATCTTGTACCGCCTCCATCCCCACGATCCCCTGTGATCATCTTCAAGCCAATCCGTGTCGGCAAATAACCTGATCATTACATTGTCAACACCTTCATGTTCCTTCTTTACCGCAGGCAGACTGGCAAGCTCCTTCACGGCTCGTATGGTTGTCCCTATGCGGAGCCCTGTGAGGTGAACCTTTCCTGCGTCATCGGTCAGACCTGCGGGTGTGCTAGCGGTGTCAACGAAAACCTCTGCCCCAGGGACCGGATCCCGTCCCTTGTAAACATACACATCGGCCTCAAACGGCATAGGTGCCGCTGGCGTCAGCACCGATGCTTCATTTGAGAAAGGTGAACGGCCAACACTGTTGTAGGCACATACCCGGTAGTAGTATTGCGTCGATTCTTGAGCAGTCACATCGGTGTAGGAAGTGCTGTTGGCTCCTGGATTGGCGATAAGGTCCCAACCTCCGCCTGATCTCCTCTCAATTCTGAAGCCAACTTCGTTGTCTGAATTGTCGCTCCAGGCCAAATGTACCCTTGTCGGGGAGATCGCTTCTGCCACAAGGTTGCTTGGGGCGGCTGGCAATGAGCCTGTGGTGGCTGACGCTGTGTTGGACAGCGGTGAACACCCTACGTCATTGCAGGCACGAACGCGATAGAAATACGCTGTCCCAAGAGCTAGGTCCGTGTCAAGCCATAACTCGGTGTTGGCTCCGAGCGCTTGCACAAAATCCCAGCTCCCATAAGCACCCACTTTTCTCCAGACTTCAAAGGAATCTTCATTCCACGAATTGTCCTGCCAGGTTACAAGTATAGAGTCAACCCCAATTCGAGCTGCCACAAGACCCGACGGGACCAAAGGAACTCCGGGCACAACATGCCCTTTCAAGCCTAGACTGTGCTCCAACCCTGCCGCTATCGCTACAAAACCCGCGTTGGGCTCGGGTACATCACACTCTCCATACTCATTCCTCCCCCAAGCTACTACTGAACCATCTTCCTTCAAGCCTATACTGTGTTCGAACCCTGCCGCTATCGCTACGAAACCGGTGTTCGGCTCCGGTACATTACACTGTCCATAATAGTTATCCCCCCAAGCTACTACTGAACCATCTGCTTTCAAGCCTATACTGTGTCTGCACCCTGCTGATATGGCTACGAAACCGGTGTTCGGCTCCGGTACATTACACTGTCCATA
>JALGWB010000209.1 GCA_025774405.1 bacterium | reverse complement strand
GGGAGGGTTCTTGTGCTCAATGTACCAATGACCTATCCTCCCAGAGCAGTCAATGGCTTGCTGGTGAGTGGTCTGCTCACACCGCCCGGATGTTCGGAATGCACCTACCCCAAGGAGCTCTACAGCGAGATTCTCAAGATCAATCCCCACTACAAGGTAGTCCCCACTGAAACAGCAGGTCCTGGCAAGATCGATGCCTTTCTCGATGATTTGACCAGGGTTCTCGATGCCAAGATTGCTGTGTTGAAGGAGCTCATTGCAAGGGATGATTGGTCATTCATAATGCAGGTATTCAATGAGACGGACTTCCTTCAACACGCCCTCTGGCACGTGATCGACCCGAACCATCCGCGCCACAGGCAGGCTGACTTTGAGAGATACGGGAATCGCATATTCGACATTTACAGACGCATCGATAGACTTCTTGGAGATCTCAGTCAAGCTGCCAATGATGCAACCATCGTGGTTTTGTCCGACCACGGTCACGGCCCGCTCACAGATTTCCTTCATGCCAACAACCTTCTGCTCCGTCTGGGGCTGATGAAGGTCAAGTCCAATATCTACTCGAGGCTTAAGTACTTGGCCTTTCGAGCTGGATTGACACCTTTGAAGGTTTTCAGAATAGCAGAAATGCTTGGACTCAGTAAGCGGCGTATGCAGTTTCGATGGACAGCTAAGGGCTACCGCTTGCTTAAGAGCATGTTCTTCTCCTTTTCCGACATAGACTGGAAGCGGACAAGAGCATATGCCATAAGCGGTGGTTTGTATGGTGGAATCTTCATCAATCTCGAGGGCAGGGAGCCTCAAGGGGTTGTGCAGCCTGAAACCTATGAGGCTGCAAGGTCCGAGCTTGCTGCGATACTTCTCAAGACAAGGCACCCTACCAAGAAGACTGGACTGGTGCGTGAGGTCATAAGGCGTGAGGACATATACAAAGGGCGCTTCACCCATCGGGCGCCAGATCTATACTTCTTGCCTGATAGCCCAACTACTGCCGTTTTCGGTGACTTTGAATTCTCGTCGAATCGAATCCGCGAACCAGCTGCCAGTGCAATCTCTGCTCAGCATCGCATGGAGGGGATCTTCATAGCTCACGGTGCCTTGGTCCGAAAAGGGCTCGAGGTCGAAGGAATGAGGGTGATTGACGTTGCTCCTCTGCTGCTCTATTGTCTTGGTATGCCGATTCCCGAAGGCTTGGATGGAAAGCTGCGATCTGACATAATCAGGTCTGATTATCTCAAGGCAAACCCGGCCACGTATGTGCAAGCGACACAGATCTATGAGGAATCTGATGAGGTCGGAACTGTCGAAGATGATGATATCAAGCGGAGACTAAAAGGTCTGGGATATATCTCCTGATGAAGGACTTAGCCAAGAAGCGATTTCTGTGGATAGTGGCAGCTGTGTTGATGGGGAGTCTCATCTGGTGGGGTCACAGAGATCTCGGAAGGATCAGAGATCTGGATCCAGGGTTGGTGGCGATTTGCTTTGGGCTGACCGGCGCTATGGCGATGACCGCCGCTTTGAAGTGGAAGCTCGCCCTCGATTGCCTTGGGGTATCAGATGCGACTCACTTCGGATCACTGGTATATTATTTCATGTGCGGTCGTGCCGTTGGGCTGGTTTTGCCTATGGATGTTAGTGACTTTGGAGTGCGGACTGCGTCACTCAAGCTGAACCACTCAATATCGATAGGAAGAGCATCATATTCAGTGTACCTCGATCGCACTTTTGATCTCGTGGTGAGCGCCTTCCTGCTGATTCCATCGGTGCTCTTCATTGTTGGTGTGATTGGCCAGCGAACCGCAATCATTGCACTTCTGATTGTTTTTGTGCTGGGGCTTGCTTTCTTCACCTTTGCAGTCAACCGTACCACACGTCTTTTGAGTGTTGTTTTCCAGGTTCTCTTTAAGGCTGTTTGCAGGATCCCCTGGATTGGCAAGCGAGTGGATTTGGAGAAGGAAGCAACAGTGCTACTTGAGGAGGATTTCTCCTCGATAACTCCAGCACTCTATGCCTTGAGCGGACTGAAGTTCTGTCTGACTGCTTTGAGATTTGTTGTCATAGCAAGCGCAATGGGTCTTAAGATCGGTTGGGCTTCGATTTTGCTATTTGTGCCAAGTGGTCAATTTGCTGCTCTGTTTGCCTTAACACCTGGCGGGCTTGGCGTAACAGACTGGTCATGGTCGGGACTGCTATATAAGATTGGGATGGATCGAAATGTCATTGTGCCATATCTTGTTTCACTACGTGTTGTCATATCGGCTTCGATAGTTGCGTTGATGGCGCTTTCGAGGATCTTCTACAGAAATCCATCTCAGAGGGGCTGAAGCGATGGAGCAAGGTCCACGAGACCGAGTTGCGGTTGTCATTCCGGCTCGGAATGAGGCTGCCACAGTTGGTGAAATCGTAGCCGAGGTTCGCACGAGACACCCCGACTTCGATATAATAGTTGTCGATGACGCTTCAGGCGACGCTACCGGCGCAATTGCACGTAAGGCTGGGGCTGAGGTCTTGAGAACACCTGTAAGGCTGGGCTATGGAGGTGCTGTCCAGACAGGGCTTAAGCTAGCCTGCAAGCGCCGCTATGATCTTGTTATCCTTATGGATGCGGATGGACAACACGATCCATCCTCAATTGAGCGATTGGTTTTGGCTTCACAACATTATGATTTGGTGATAGGTTCACGCTTTCTTGGTGAGGCGTCATATAGCATCCCGCTTGTGAGGCGCATCGGAATGAGAATTTTCAGCATGATTGCGAGTGCTGTGGTGGGTCACCGAATAACCGATACCAGTTCTGGATTTCAGGCTTTAAGGCGAAACGTGTTTACACTCTTCGCACTCGGGGATTATCCTGTTGATTTTCCAGATGCTGATATGGTGATCTGGGTGGCAAAACATGGCTACCGTGTCGGTGAGGTTGGTGTAAAGATGCATGAGCGCAGGTCTGGCAGGTCAATGATATCAGGTTTCAGATCTTCGCTAAAGTATGCGATGAAGATGCCTCTGGCGATTCTGGTCACACTTCTGAGAATGCCATCCCTAGGCAGGGAGGGGAGCCAAAAATGAATATCCAGGTCAGGATCATGGCGTTGGTTGTGAGTCTGCTTTTCATCATCTATGTACTTTCCCTCGTAAGAAGCAGGAAGCTTCGGGAAACTGACTCTATTGTCTGGATCCTTGCCAGCATTGCGATCCTTGTACTCGGTGTCTGGGTCAAACCGCTTGTTTATGTAACTGAGTTGATTGGTGCGAAATTTCCTGTCTCAACGTTGTTCTTCAGCGGGTTGATTTTCTTAACTTTCATATCCCTCTGGATGACTACAAGAATTTCCGAACTCAGTGATCAGGTGAGAGAGCTTGCACAAAAGATAACTCTGATGTCAGAGGAGAAGGAAGAGGGTTGACCACGAAGAAGAGCAACCGACGAATGGTTCTGACAGGTCCACGTTTTCTGGCTCTGTTGCTTCTTCTCTCGCTCGCGGTCGGTGCTATCTTTCGGTTTGCCTATCTCAGGTCTGATCCACCATGGGACTTTACATGGAGTCAGGCACTTTTCACCGACGGGGCGCGCGCCATTGACGGCGCAAGAAGCAAAGTAGTGTTCGACAGGTGGATTGTCGATCAAAGGTCACCGGTGGTGCTCTTCTACCCACTCATCAACCTGCTGGCCTTTGTAATCTTCAAAGTCTTTGGTGTCGGCTTGCTCCAGGCGAATCTGTCTGGAGTGATTCCCGGAATTGTAACCCTGGTTGTGGCCTACCTTGGACTGAGGAGGGTCGCTGGACAACTTGTGGCTACCATTGTGCTTTTCAATCTGAGCTTCTGCTATGTTCTTATCGTCTACAGCAGGGTTCCGATGCTTGAATCTCTCGAGATTCTTATGCTCCTGGGCTGCTTTCTGCTATTGTTACAGGGGATTCGAGGGCATTTTCTCAGCGGGCTGCTTATCGGGCTTGCTGCTATGATTGTCAAGATGCACGCTCTTCATTTCTTGCCCGTTGCCCTGGCCTTCTTGTTGATTGAGGGTCGTCAGCACAAGGCAAATTCCAACGCTTTGAAATCGATTGGTGCACTTCTACTGGGTTTGGGAATTGCCTTCGTTGCCTGGTATGTGACCGTTTACAGGGTGAATCCAGCGATTGTGCTCAAGTACTTCAAGTCAAATATCTTTGTCGCTCAGCGCAGCGAGTATGCTGGGGCCTCAGTGTTTG
>JALGWB010000208.1 GCA_025774405.1 bacterium | reverse complement strand
ATAACGTACCGCTTGTTCACTTTAAGGCTCGGTTTCTTGGCGGAAGCTATCTCGAGGATGAGACTACAAATGGGGCATTTTACCTCGCTGCACAGATGTTAAGACGTGGAACTCGTCGCCGTGATGCAGATGATATCGCTCTTGAGGTTGATAGGCTTGGCGCAAGGCTTTCACCCTTTGCTTCCACCGACTATTTTGGATGTGATCTTGATGTGATCAGTGAGAATTTCGAAGAGGGACTTGACCTTCTTGCTGATGTGATCATGAATTCAACCTTCCCGCAGGATGGGTTCGAGAAAGAAAGGGAAAGCTTGATTGCATTGATAAAGCGGCTCAAGGATGATTGGCAAACTGATGCCGAGATTCGTCTCAACAGGCTTCTCTATGGAGATCATCCATATGCCCTTCCTCCCTTTGGGGATGAAACATCTGTTTCTCAACTTGAGCGCGACTTTGTCTTTAACGTCTATCGAAGCTATTGTGTGCCATCGAATATGGTACTTGCGGTCTTCGGTGACATTGACGCTGATGAGGTACAGATGGCAATTGAGCGAGCATTTGGACGATTCAGAAGGAGGGGTGTCGAGGTAGCACCTGTACCTGCATGGAACGGTATCGCTGATGATATCGAGAGGGTCGAATATCATGACAAGGAACAGGCTGTCATAATGATTGGTTTTCCAGGGATGCAAATCAGCAGCAAGGATTGGTATGCAATGCGGGTGCTTGATGCTGTGATCTCAGGTATCGGCTATCCCGGAGGATGGTTGCATGAGACTCTGCGTGGTCAGGAGCTCGTCTATTTTGTTCATGCCTGGAATGTTGCCTATCGTGGCAGGGGCTACTTCGCGGTGCTGGCTGCAACAGCACCTGCCACTGCTGACAGTGCGCTCAAGATCATACGAAACAAGCTTGCCAAGATAAAGCAGGAGTATGTGACCGACGAGGAACTCCTGAACGCCAAGCGAATATGCAAGATAATGGAGGATCTCTACTACTATCAGACACCTGATACTCAAGCCCAAATGGCAGCGATGTATGAAGTGCTTGGCTTAGGTTATGACTATCGCACAAGACTAAAGCAAGAGATAGACGCGGTCACCAGGGATGATGTCCTCAGGGTTGCGCGTAAGTATCTGAACCATGCGGCGACCCTCGTGATCAAGCCCCAAGGAGAATGAGATGGAAAGAAGGCTACTCTATCTTAATCATCTTGAGCTCGAGCAAATCATTCCTCATCGGATAGCAACAGTGGTTGTGCCAGTTGGCACGGTTGAGGCGCACGGGATAACTCCGCTTGGCACTGACGTGATCATACCTGAGGCGATGGCATTGATGGTCGCTGAGAGAATCGATGCCCTCGTCGCACCGACTGTTGCTTATGGCATCACCAGAGGGTTGCTTGGTCATCCCGGAACATTGCACATCCGGCCTGAGACCTTCAAAGCCTATATGCGGGATGTGCTTGAGTCGCTCGTGCGCATTGGTTTCAAGTACATTGTCGTTATAAATGGGCATGGCGGTCAGACTGATGAGCTCAAAGCAGTCCTCTTTGAAACGAGCAGGAACACAGGTGGAAGAACGATGCTTATCGATTGGTGGTATGACACTGATGAGATTAGAAAGCGAACCCTCGCGCGCGAGAGTGGGCATGCTGGAGCCGATGAGACAGCTGCCGTGATGGCGATCAATCCAGATCTCATAAAGCGTGATCTATACCGAGAAGGCATGGCGATGAAATATACCAAACAATTCGCGGCGTATCCATTTCCGGCCACAATAATCACCTATGCCGAGGGCGACACCTCACTCAATCTCGATGAGGATGCGTGTAAGGCTTACTTTGAAGGTGTCGTTGATCAGGTGACCACCCTCATCACTCAAACCCTCACCCGCTGGCGCACCCTTTCGGGGTCGGAGCCAAAAATGTGCACAGAGGCATGATTGGCACCATTTTTGCTAGACAAAATCCGTGCCAGGGCCCTCAAAATGCACATTTTTGGCTCCGACCCCAAAGAGATTGGGTTGATCGGGACGTGGGTTTGAGGTAGAATCAAATCACCCCCTGTAGCCTCCCAAAAGGAAGCATGGTGGGAGGTGGATTTATGCTTGCCAAGGTTTTGACTTCTGCGGCAGTCGGAATAGACGGTCTTGATGTCGAGGTTGAGGTTGATGTTTCCAATGGTCTTCCAACATTCAACATCGTTGGGCTCCCGAGTGTGGAGGTTAAGGAGAGTCGCGACCGAGTGCGCTCGGCCCTTAAGAACAGTGGCTATGATTTCCCTGCCAAACGCATCATCGTGAATCTCGCTCCAGCGACCGTGAGAAAAGAAGGTGCCAGTTTCGATCTGCCGATTGCAGTTGGGCTGGCTGCAGCAAGTGGGCAAATACCTGTAGAGCCAATCTCAAAGTTTCTTATCCTTGGGGAACTCTCGCTCGATGGAAAACTCAAGCGCATACGTGGTGCCCTATGCATGGTATCCGCTGTCAACGGACGAGATCTCGACGGGATCCTCCTTCCAGCCGAGAATGCAAGGGAGGCAGCAATAAGCAGCAACCTTCCGGTCTATGGCGTTAAATCTCTGGGAGAAGTCCTCGCAATCCTTCAGGGCAGCATCACACCTCAACCTGCGAAGGCGAGTTTCAGCGAAATCACTGAATCTGACTCGCTGCTTGATTTCGCTGAGGTGAAAGGGCAAGAACATGCCAAGAGGGCCGTTGAGGTTGCTGCTGCGGGCGGACACAATGTCTTGATGATAGGTCCACCTGGCAGTGGCAAGACAATGATCGCCCGCCGGATTCCCACGATATTGCCTTCCATGACAGTGGAAGAAGCAATTGAGACAACCAAGATCTATTCAGTGGCCGGGCTCCTTAAGATTGATGGGCTTATGACGCAACGACCTTTCAGAAGTCCTCATCATACGGTAAGTGATGTGGCTCTGATCGGTGGTGGGAGGATTCCCCATCCAGGTGAAGTCAGCCTTGCTAACCATGGAGTGCTCTTTCTCGATGAATTCACGGAATTCCGCCAGAGTGCGGTTGAAGTTCTTAGGCAACCCCTTGAGGACAGGATTGTCACAATAAGTCGAGCCCAAATGACACTTACCTTCCCCGCGAGTTTCATGCTCGTAGCAGCCATGAATCCCTGCCCGTGCGGTAATCTAACCGATCCTATGAAGGAGTGTCGCTGTAGCCCGCGAGACATCGAACGCTATCGGCGTAAAGTTTCCGAGCCCATCCTTGATAGAATTGATATCCACATTGAAGTTCCGCCTGTGCGCTACACAGATATCTCAAAACAAGATCCGGGCGAGTCGTCTGCAAAGATAAGAAGAAGAGTTGTGGATGCAAGAGCGATCCAGCATGAGCGCTTCAGGTCGGCAGGCTCAGTCTTTACAAGCGCACAGATGGCACCTTCGCACTTGCGGCGGTACTGCACACTTGATAGCGAGGGTTCTGACCTGCTAAAAGCTGCTTGCAGACGCCTCGGATTGAGTGCCCGCTCATATGCCAAAACTCTCAAGGTGGCCCGCACCATTGCTGACCTTGACGGCTCAGTAAGTATCAAGGCTCATCACCTGGCCGAGGCCATCCAATACCGCTACTGATCCCGATCACAGCCAGAGGCGTGCATTCCCTCGAACGGATTGCCGCGGCGTATTCCACTTGCCGGCGAAGATGCTGAGGCGAAATCGTTGACACAATGAGCCTGCGTGCCTTATACTTCAGCTCGATCAGCTGCGGCTGCAAGCTTCACATGGAGGCTGGATGTTCCCGACCTGGATGGAGCAGTTCAGATTTGCGAGGTTCAATTTCCATATAAGATTTGCTGAAGACCCCAGCCTTAGCGGCTTCCTGGGCTCCACAATCAGAGGTGGGATCGGACACGCCCTGAGGCGGGTCGCCTGCATCGACCGTGCGGTCGCATGTAAAGACTGCACTGGTAGGCTTCAATGTCCATATTTCTACATATTCGAGACACCGCCCAATCCCGATTCAACTATGATGAGAAAATACCCGAGAACCCCTCATCCCTTTGTTATTGAGATTCCGTTGTCTTCTGGGTCATGGGGCGATGGACATCAACAGCTTCAATTCAGTGTCATTCTCATCGGTCGAGCCATAGACCTGTTGCCGAGCCTCATCAGGGCCATTGAGCATCTTGGAACCACTTCTGGTCTCGGGAGGAAAAGAGCACTGTATGTTCTTGAGAAGGT
>JALGWB010000207.1 GCA_025774405.1 bacterium | reverse complement strand
AGGCTATCATCTTGATGTAGTCATTGGTATAAGGACGTAAAGGATGCCTGGCAAGCTGCACCCTTTCCCAGCGAGTCAGCTTCTCGTATGTTTCCCTTCTGCGTTTCTCGGCAAAACGCTCAAGCTTCTCAACCTCATGCACTATCTCAGGATGCCCTGCGTCGGCCAATGCCTTGAGGTCCTTTATCTTCTTCTCTAGCTCTATCAAGGGCTTTTCGAATTCCAGCCAGGATTCCAAGTGCAATCACCCTCTAAAGAAAGTCATGATAGACAATCGATATGCCTCGATTCCATTTCCTCAGGTCTTCGATCTCCTGACTACCACAATGAGTCCTGTCCCTTGTCATGATGTCTCTCGCCTCAATGGCTAACGAGAAATTCTCATTCAGGTGCCAGACAAGTGACGCATTGAGGTAGCCTCGGTTCTCTACAAGGGGACACTCACCCTCGTTGTCGTTGTATGCAAAGTCGTACTCCATTCTGATGTCCACAACATCGCCAAAGGATTTTATGAGTCCGATGAAGATTGTCGGGTCGTTATCGACCTCGTTTTCGAGTGAATAGCTCAAGCCACCATGAAGTGAAAGAGCCCCAACTACATCCCAGTTCTTGCTGGCTACGGCATACACACCCCTGGACTTGACCAGATATCGTTCTTCGCCGTACCTCTGGGGGTCATCGAGATATCGACCGTAGCCCTGAGAATTGAAACCGACCGCTATTGCTGGTAAAGCAATCGATTCCTCGACTAATCTCACTTTCAGATTTACTGCTGGCTCCGGATTCATGTCGGGATCGTCACTGCCAATTATGTTGGCACCACCGTAGGAGATACCAAACGTGAAGTAGCGCGCAAAACCCACGTCCAGGCTAATCAACACACCGCCCTGAGCATAGATGTCGGCTTCAATCCTGAAGCCCCCTCGAGGCAAAAGCCCCGCTGTTGGAGTATCGATGACCTCAAGTGGCTGAAGCGGCACCGCTTCGGGGCTATACTGATCAGCCCAAGCCAATGTGCAAGAAAGCAGAATACCGGCAAAGATCACAGCTTTCATCCTGATCCTCCTGCAATATCTACCGCTCAAGCTACCAGAACGCACCTGAACCGTCAACACCTAGCGAAATCTCCTTCTGTTCTGACTTTTCCACAGCAACCTGACATTTGCAACACCCTCAACCGCATCGAGCATGGCGACTACTTCACGGGTCGGTTTTATTGTGGCCTTCGGTATTTGCAGCACGACTGCACCGACCTTCGGACTGTGGACAACGAATGACACTGGAATCTCACCAGGACTTGACTGCAGCACACCTTTGAGCACTTCCACACTACTCGTATTCATCCTGTCAGGATCAATATCAACCTCGATCATTTCAGTAAGGTGCTCTATGGCTCTTTCCAGCTCAATGAAATCGCTTGCCCTTATCTTGGGTTGGTCATCGTTTCTGCGTGAGATTCTACCGAGCACAAGGATAAGTGTTCCAGAAAGCAAACGGTCGCGACCTGCCCTGAAAAGCTCATCGAAGAAGATCACTTCTATCTGGCCTGTCATATCCTCAACCTCGACAAAGGCGATCTTCCTGCCGTCACGACCGATGATCACCCTTCTCGAACCGACAATACCAGCAATCACAATCCGCTTGCCCTCTTTCATGTTCTTGGCTTCTGCGATAGAGGTCGTTGTGAACGCATCGACCTCACGCCGATATCTGGTTAATGGATGATCAGAGCAATAGAAGCCAAGTACCTCACGCTCGTGAGCTAGCTTTTCCATAAGTGTCCACTCCTCAGCATAGGGGAGCCTCCTCGCAATGGATTCTTCATCACCACTCACCTGGAGCATCTTGAGAAGCGAGGTTTGCCCTGCCCTCCGATCCCGTTGTGCCTTCTGACCGACTCCCATTGCAGTCTCTATTGCCGCAAGCAGTTGAGCCCGGTGGCCCTCAAGTGAATCCAGTGCTCCGCTATAAACGAGGCTTTCGAGAACCCGCTTGTTTAGACTCCGCAGATCAACTCGCTCGCAGAGATCAAAAATCGTCTTGAAGGGGCCACCCTTGTTGCGAGCCTCCACCACATTCTCGATCGCAGCCTTGCCAACATTCTTTATAGCGGCCAGGCCAAATCTTATTCCCCTTTGAGTCACCTTGAAATCTGCTTCGCTTTCATTTATGTCAGGTGGTAAGACCTCAATGCCCATTCGCCTGCACTCATCAAGAAGTGTCACGATTCTGTCACTGTTGCCAATCTCACTTGAGAGACAGGCAGCCATGAACTCCATAGGATACTTCGCTTTAAGATAGGCAGTCTGATATGAAAGCAGTGCATAAGCAGCGCTGTGAGATTTGTTGAATCCATAACCAGCAAAGTATGCCATCTTGCTGAAGATCCTTGCTGCTGTCTCTTCGGGAATACCATTGGCCACTGCTCCCTTTACAAAGTTGCGGCGCTGCCGATCCATGACCTCAGATTCCTTTTTCCCCATGGCACGCCTGAGGACATCGGCTTGCCCTCTTGTAAAACCAGCAAGTGTGCTCGCTATTTCTATGACCTGCTCCTGATAGAGAATCACGCCATAGGTATCGTTGAGAATAGGCTCAAGCAGCGGATGCTCATAATCTATCTCCTCTGCTCCCCTCTTTCGCTTGACGAAAAGCTCAACCATCTCACTGCCGAGCGGACCTGGCCTGTAGAGCGCGTTGATGGCGATTATGTCTTCGAATCTTTCTGGACACAATCTGAGAAGAAGGTCTCGCATGCCACTACTCTCAAGATGGAATACACCAACAGTATGACCGTCGCTCAGAATCTTATAGACATCTGCATCATCGAGAGGAATCTCGTCTATGTTCACAGTGACACCATGGTGCTCGCGTATCAACGCAAGCGTATCGTGTACGATGCTAAGGGTGGTCAACCCCAGAAAATCCATCTTGAGGAGTCCGATGGCTTCAATCGAGTTCATATCGTACTGAGTAACGATCTCTCCCTTGGTTCCCCTGTAAAGGGGCACGTAGTCGGTTAGAGTGCCGGGGGTGATCAGTACGCCTGCTGCATGCGTGGAAGCGTGGCGGGCAAGTCCCTCAAGCCTTTTTGCCATCTCTATCAATTCCTTGAACCGATCACTTGCTGCAGCTTCTCGCAACTCAGACACTCTTTCAAGGGCGGCATCGATTGTGACCCCTGGCTCGGAGGGAACCATCTTGGCAATCCGGTCAACCTCTTCAATAGGAACCTTCAGGACTCTGCCAACATCTCGAATTGCAGCTCTTGCAGCCAGTGTTCCGAAGGTAATTATCTGAGAAACACTATCCTTACCGTACTTCGTAATGACGTAATCAATGACCTCTTGCCGGCGCTTGTCACAGAAATCGATATCGATGTCAGGCATGCTTATTCTTTCAGGATTGAGAAATCTTTCAAAGAGCAGTCCAAACCTGAGGGGATCTATATCAGTTATGCCCAGGCAATATGCCACAATGCTGCCAGCTGCCGAACCCCTTCCCGGTCCGACTGGTATCCCCATAGCTCGTGCTGCATCAACAAGATCCTTGATTATGAGGAAGTAGCTCGAGTAACGCATTTGCTCTATGGTTCGAAGTTCATAATCAAGACGTTTGAGTGCCTCAGGGGTGGGATCCGGATAGCGTTTCTTGAGACCCTCCCGGGCCAGGAATTCGAGATAGTGATCTGCATTCCTAAAACCGTCGGGTATGGGAAAATCAGGAAGACGGATTTTCCCGAGCTCGAGATCAAGATTGCACTTTTCCGCTATCTCAACTGTATTGGTTATTGCTTTGGGGGCCTCCGGGAAAAGGGATTTCATCTCCTCGGGTGTCTTGAAGTAGAACTGATCATTGGCAAAGCGTAGCCGGTTTGGGTCATCGAGATCCCTCCCTGTCTGGATGCACAGCAGTATGTCCTGAGCTCTGGCATCTTCCCTGTTGATATAATGGCAGTCGTTAGTTGCAACTACGCTGATGCCGAGCTTCTTCGAAAGCTCAAGCGCTCCCGCTATTATACGTTCCTCCTCATCAAGCCCATGCCGTTGGATTTCGAGATACACATTTGCCTTCCCGAAGATCTCCATCAGCCTGCACGCCTTGAACTCAGCCTGATCAAGATCTCCACGCGCTAAATCATCGCTGACAACCCCTTTAAGGCAGGCTGTCAGGGCAACCAAACCTTCGGCATGCTGTGAGAGAAGCTCAAAATCGACCCTC
>JALGWB010000206.1 GCA_025774405.1 bacterium | reverse complement strand
AGAGGCAGAAGTAGATCAAAAGTCGCACCGTCCAGACCAATAACAATAACTTTATTCATGAGACAACCTTATGGCTTCTGGCTTTCCGCTTCAGCTGTAAGTTGGTCGAGAAGCTTCATAGCCGTGCGGTCACCGGGGTGGCGTTTCAGCCACTTTCGTACAACACCAGCAGCTTTGTCTGCCTTTCCCATCTCACGGTAGAAAGATGTCAGCAAGGAATAGCCATCGGGATTGTTGGGGAGGATCTCTATGAGATTGGTGAGAACCTTTTCAGCATCTTCAAGTCGATTTACTCTTCGATAGATATTGAAAAGCTGGACATAATAAGTGACATTCTCAGGTTCATCAAAAATGAATTCATTGGCAAGACTCTCTGCTTTGGTAGTATTGCCCGCATACCCATAGACAACGACAGCAAGATCACGATAGCCTCGATAATCGGGTGAAATCAACCTGGCCTGCTCAAGTTCGCGAACAGCATTACCATAATCTCCAGACTCAAAGTAATAGAGGCAAAGACGTAAATGAGCAGCCGCATAGTTGGTCACCAGGCGACGTGTGTTTTCATTCTTGTAGACTTCAGTATCATAAACGACTTTTCGATCGATATTGATCTCACGAGGTATTGCGCGCTCGCCGACATCTGTCAGCAGTGGTGGCTCAGGATACTCACCCTCGGCGGGCTTGAGCAATCCTCTGTAACTGTAAACGTTATACAGATTGTAAAGTGTCTTCTCGACATCAACCGTCTCCCGGGTTTCCTCGGAGACCAACCTAAAGGCCAGGCCTTCGAGGCGTAGCCGCTTTTCATAGCCCATAAAGTCCGCCACGGTCACTGCGAAATAGATGGGTTTTCTATCGCCAGTAGCTTCTATTATCTCCTTGGCAGCTACGTCCTTTACCAGGACTATCTTGCCGCTCCTGTCCCTGAATGGCCTCAGTTGAGCAATCTGTCCGTCGCTGAATCGAATTGGAACCTTTGGTTCCAAATGCTTAAGCTGCCAGATGTACCACGGCGTATTCAGCAGACTCAGGTTGACAACCCGCACATCCTTGCGAAAACCCTTAACTTCCTGGATGAACCAGAGGGGGAAGGTATCATTGTCTCCATTCGTGAATATAATGCCATCCTCAGCCACGGTAGCCAGCATGTTATAAGCGTAGTCATGGGCATTGTAATCGCCTCGACGATCATGGCTTTCAAAGTTGACATAGTAGGATGAGAAAGTGAAAACCAGGAGCAAAAGTGGGACTGCATAGACAATACCTGAGCCCTTGTGCTGAGCCAGGACCCTATCGCTGAGATAGGCAATTGCGACCCCTATCCAAAGTGAGAAGAAGAAGAAACCATGTGCGAAGAAATAGTCACGCTCGCGAACCTCGTGGTCTGTAAAGTTCATGTAGATTATCAGTCCCAGGCTGGTGATAAGGAAGATTGTCCCTATGAGGATGAAGGTTCTCCTATGTTTGAAGAAATGGATAATGGAGCCGAGGGCTCCCAGAGGAATGAGTAAGACAGTCCAGCTACCACCGGGTCCAGTCCATTGCTCCTCAAAGTAGCGCCAGAACATCCCAAACTGGAAAGACCATGATGCCTGCCTGATAAACGGATTCATCGGCTTATATTGTTTCCTTAGCAGGCAATCCCTGAAGGCATCCCATCTCTCAGGATTGGCTTCATCTATCGGAGGATTCAGGTGAGACCTTATTGGTAAGTAAAGGTGGTTACTCAAGCCAATCACACCAACAAAGACAACAAGAACGAGGAACTTGACATCAGTGAAGAGTCGCCAATCGATGAGCAGAGCGAAAATCACAAATGCAGGCAGTACAAGCACCGTACCAAGATGGAGCCCAACACTGAGGGAAAGCAAGTAGCAAATCAATATGAGGCTATTCCTGCTGCCTGGCTCTCGCCACCTCTGGCTCCACCTCACCATCAACCAGGTGGCGAATGCCATGATGAAGGCACTTGGTGAATAGACTTCAGCTTCGATGGAGTTTATCCAGTAGCTACCCGAGAAGGCACCAGCAAAAGCAGCCGAAGCCGCTGAAGCGTAGGTTATCAGCTTATCAATGGTCCGTTGTGGCACACCCCTCCAGAGAACCAGGACACGCACTGTTATGAGATAAAGAAATAGACAGGCCAGTGCCCCTCCGACTGCCGACATCAGATTTACACCAAGAGCGCGCTCCTTGAAAGGAAGCATCGAGAACAATCTACCGATGATGACATAGAAGGGCGTGCCCGGGGGATGTGGGACTCCAAGTATGTAGGATGTGGCTATGAACTCTCCGCTATCCCAAAAGGATACTGTAGGAGAAATGGTTATCAAATAGCACGAAAGGATTGTAAGGAAAACGAAAGCTGCAATCAGACGATTCCATTTCGAGTGGCTATCAACCGCTTCCATTCATGCCCCCTGGTTATTGATCTGCTTCCCAATCGCCCGAGGCTGGGAAGATCTGGTAAAATATATCACACCGCCGATTAAGCTGACAACAACTCCGACAACGTAAGCCAGAAGCCCCATCGTGAAAGCCTGTTCCTCACCGAGATCGCTTACTGCTCTGCAGAAAAAGAAAATACCAAGCCCTTCCCGAACCCCGAGCCCACCGATTGAAATCGGCAATGCAATGAAAATCGCTATCACCGGTACAAACAGGAAAAAGTACATTGACTGGATGTTCAGTCCCATCGCCTTCGAGATCTCGTAGTGGACTGTCACACGCAATACCTGCACAAATAATGCAACCACCAGCACAGTTGCAAGGTTCCTGACCTCGCCTGAATAAACCTGGAACGATGCATAGATTCGCCTAAAACGATCTCGTAGATCACCAAAGAACAGTGGACGCAGGAGGCGATCAACAGCCTTTGCGAGCCGTCTGCTGAAGATCACAGCAGCAGCAAGCAAAAGAACCAGAACAAATCCAAGAACAATAGCAAGACTCAACTTGGCGAATTCCCTCTGAAGCCCGAGTCTCTCAGCATGCAGAGCAACAACAATTCCCGAAGGAACGGCAAGCAAAGCAAGGGCAATCATACCAAATAGCCTGTCGGTCACTGTTGCAGCAATCGCTGCATCCGGCTTACCCGATTCTTGATAGACGTCATAGATACGAACCACATCTCCCCCGATATTGGCTGGAAGGAAGTTATTGAAGAATGCTCCGACGAAATACAATCGCAGACTCTTGTGGAAAGGCAATCTGATGCCCTGCAACCTCAGAAGCAGACTCCACTGAAAGTTCCCGGCGACCAGTGATGCTCCGAATGTTGCCAGCGACAGCAGAATGAAGCCCCATCGCAGACCTTGAAAGGCTTCCAGAGTCCTCCCAAGATCCAACCTACGCAGTAAGAGTCCAATCAGCAAACCGCTGATGAGAATTCGGAAATAGCGGGTTTTTACAATCCTGGAGATTGTGGTTAAAGTTGGTCTGGGTGTCAGCAACTCACCTCCAGTGCTAAGCCGGTTTTCGAAGCATCCTCCTCGACGATGAAAGCCATATCACAGACGAAGCACTACATTGTCGAGTGTTTCTTGATAACCTGGTCAATGGTGTCCATCATGGCTTCAGCCGAGGCATCCCAGTTGAACCTCTGCGCCCATTTAACAGCTTCTCGGCTGAGCCTCTCCCTCAAGCGATCCTGCTTGAGAACCATCAGGGTCTTCTCAGCAAAAGCCTCAACGTCACCGTAAGGTACCAGGAAGCCAGTTCTGCCGTCAACAACTGCGTCTTTCAAACCGGGTACATCGCTCGCAATGACAGGCGTACCACATGCATTGGCCTCGATTACGGTAACTCCCCAGCCCTCCTTACTTGAAGGGTTGAGTACCACATGGGCTTCCCTGAGCATAGCTATCTTTTCATCTTCATTGAGGAATCCCAGGAAATCAACGTGTTTGCCTATGCCTAAACTATCAGCAAGCTTGATGAGATCCGGCAGATAGTCGCCTGATCCTGCCACCTTCAACCTCGCCTCAGGAAATTTCGCCAGCACTATCCTGAAAGTTTTGAGCAGAATATCGAGCCGCTTGTAGCGCTTAATCCGCCCGATGTAGCCTACCAGAGGAGTCTTTGCCTTCATCGAGAAATCCGGTGTATATCGGTCGTGATCGACCGCATTGTGGATTACCCTTATGTTACCCTCCGGAATACCTCTTGCAATGAACTCCTTCCTCGTACTTTCAGAAACAACCACGAAAGGGGTATTGCGATAG
>JALGWB010000205.1 GCA_025774405.1 bacterium | reverse complement strand
CAACATTGCCAACTCTTACGCCCCCTTCAGAAAGAACAAAACGAACCAGCTTAGCTTTTGGACGCTTTCTCAAGCAGCCAACGCAAGTCCTTATGGGAATGTGTCCCCTTTTCATTTCAATCTGAGTCTTCACCAATATATTCGCCCAGCGACTGGTCAGGCGTCTCACTGATCTCATCTGCCTGCTCTGATGAAGGTTGGACCTGGTCCGATTCATCCTCCCGGGCCTCTTCTGGTGATATCTCTCTTGCCGCCTCTGCCTCACGGGCTTTGGCAATACGGTAAGCTTCCTTCAAGGTCTCAAGCTTTGTCCTGGCTGCCTCAATGATTTTGGTTGCGGTTTTCTCACCGACTCCATCTATGGCAACCAGACCGTCTATGTTCGCTTTGAGAATACTGTCAACTGTATCCAGACCAGCTGCTTCAAGCTTCTTTCTCACCCTATCGGAGAGACCATCGACCTCGGCAACCGAAACGCGAGCCAGCTTCTCTATCTCAAGCCGTTCAGCGTATTGCGATTCGTTGATCAGATCTATTTTGAAGTTGGTCAGCTTGGCAGCCAGGCGTGCATTTTGTCCTCCCTTGCCAATCGCAAGCGATAGCTGGTCATCGGCGACAACAACAGTCACTTTCTTGTCCTCAGGATTGAGTTCAGCGTGGACAACCTTTGCCGGGCTCAATGCTCTGGTCACAAATGTTATCGGATCGTCGCTCCAGAGAACTATGTCGATACGTTCACCACCCAGCTCCCGCACAATCGTCTGGACACGCGAGCCCTTCATCCCAACACATGCTCCAACGGCATCAACCTTATCATCGTGCGAGCAGACAGCAATCTTGGACCGTGCCCCCGGCTCTCTGGCCACCGCCTTTATCTCCACTGTTCCATCCTTGATTTCCGGAACCTCAAGCTCAAAAAGCTTTGCTAGGAAGTCCTTATGAGCACGTGAAAGCACAATCTGCGGACCCTTGGAGCTCCTGCTAACATCTATAATGTAAGCCTTGATGCTGTTTCCCTGGCGAAACTGTTCCCTCTGAATCTGCTCGCGCTTAGGCAGAATTGCCTCAGCACGTCCAAGGTTCACAATAATGTTACCTCTGTCGATCTGCTGGACACTTCCGGTCACTATATCCCCTATACGCTTCTCATACTCCTGATAGACACGTTCCCGTTCAGCTTCCCTCACCTTTTGGACAACGATCTGCTTGGCAGCCTGAATGGCATTGCGACCTAAGGCTCGGATCGGGACATCGATTCTCACGTCTTCACCCAGCCGGGCTTCAGGATCAATCTCACGTGCTTCCTCAACCGTTATCTCAAGCTGAGGATCGATTACCTCCTCAACAACGCTTTTCAGACAGGAAACCTCGAGCTTGCCTGCCTGCTCATCTATCTCGACCTCAACTCGGCATGAGGCTCCAAACTTCTTCTTGACGGCACTTGCCAAGGCCAGTCGAAGCGTCTCGAGGATGAGCTCCTCATCAACATCCTTGCTACGAGCAATCGACTTCAGCGCGTGAATGATCTCAAGACTCATGTCCATCTTAGAATCTCTCCCCTACAGACTGAGCCTAGCGTTGAGAATCTGCTCGAATGGTATGGGTAAGACGTCCCCTTTTTCAAGCCTTAGGTGAAGCAAATTGCCTTCAAATTCATCTATCACACCTTCGAATTCCGCTCTGCCCAGCATGGGTTGCTTCAGCCTGACAAATGCCTTCCTTCCCTTAAAATGTTTGAACTCATGGGGTTGCCTCAAGGGGCGTTCAGCACCAGGCGATGAAACCTCAAGATAGTATCTGCTGCTCAGAGCCTCCTCTTCGTCCAGAATGGCGCTGACTGCTCGGCTTGCCTGCGCACAGTCTTCCACAGTCACACCACCGGGCTTATCAATAAAAATCCTCAGTGTTCGCCTCCCATGCGTGATGACCAATCTCACCTCCAGGATCTCATACCCCATACCGTTGAGCGTGGGCTCGATAAGGTTCCTTATGGCTCCAAGAACTTCATCTTTACTGAACATACAAGCCCCCAGCACAAACTGTAAGAGTGGGCATCGCCCACTCCGTTTCAAACTTACAATAACGCCCGGGTGAAAGCAAGGAAAAACTCAGAACTTGATTAGCACTGAAGCACTCAGACCTATGGTACGATAGGTTTCGCCCCTAACCTTGTCAGACTCCTGGATGAACCTTGCATTAGCGCTCCCTGTCACTTTCTGACTGAAACTGTAACTCGCAGTAGGAATGAAACTGAACTTGCTTGTGTGCTTATCGATTCTATTGCCGGCAGTCGGGCTCGTAGTCTTGCTTGCCTCATAGGTAATGTCAATCGACAAGGTCAGGTTACTCTTGAACTTAACAGGACGACCGACCAGAGGTATATACATGCCTTGAGGTGCACTGAAGGTGTGGCGAATCTGGAAGTTTACGGAGGTTGTTCTTGTGCGCTTGAGGGTCCTTGTTCCTGAAAGGTTCTCCGACTCGCTTGTCGAATGCCTTACGTTCATGGTTGTACGCACACCGTTCTGCCAGGTGGCATCCCATCCGATAAGCGGCAACCATTCGCTCTTGCGTGTCTCCTTGGTCTTGACCGAGATACCACGCCCTTCAATATCGCGGCTACCCTTGTAACCCATTGATAGAGATGAATTCTTCCACCAGCTGCCGAGAATGGCGATATTGGCAAGGGAAGAAATACTTCCCGTAAGATCGGGCCAAACAGTTTTTTGAGTGAAGCTCTTTGTGCCACCATAGGTCCGCCGGGAGCGATCAAGTTTATACTTGGCCTCAAGTGATAGCCATGCGATTGGTCTAAAGTCAGTGGAAACGTCAAAGCCTGTTCGTCTGGTCTGCTCGTCAGTTCGTTGTGCTGCACCAGAGGAACCGAGAACTACTATCTGGCTAACATCCTCAGGATCAATGCCGAGCTGAAACTTAAGGCTTGGGCGACCAAGCACTTTATTATACTTCGCATTCCGGTCAAGAACGTAGCGTATGTCTATATCAGGGATCTTCGTGACAAGTGAGCGAGTCAATGAGGCCTTTGCAGTGTCCCGCTTGCCTGTTACCGGACCGAATGCCGATCCAGGACTGAAGATCACGTCCACCCTTGATCTGCCCGAAACCGAAACCCTTCTCACACCTTCCGGGTCACCCTGTGCCCTTACTTTGGGATCAGCATTTTCCTCATAGTTGACATCGTAGCTTAACGTCGGGCGCAACCACTTTCCGAAACTTGGACTGTATTTCATGCTCGCTCGTTGATGTCGAGTCAGTTCCCTCCCCCTCCCCAGACTCTGGATTAGGGGCACTTTCTTGTTGGCGTCAAGGTCTCTTGTCATTTTAAGGCTATAGTCAGTCTGAAATGAAGGTCCGGTTAATGGGCGAAAACTGATGTCGAAGACGCCCTTGACTTGTCGAGTATATCTATCCTCAGTGACAATGCCTTGACGCTTGTTTATTCGCTTTCTGCTTCTTGTTTGCCCGCTCATGGTCATACTCAGATTTTCAGGCAAGTACGAAATCGTGTAGCCACGGAAGATCCTTAGAGTATGCTTCCACCATGGTGAGAACTTGTAACTGAGGCTGCCGGTGTAACCATAGCTGGTGTCGGCAAGTTCGGGTGAAGAACCTCTGTTCCGCGTGTATGCGACATTGCCAGAAATTGCGTCAATTGTGAGCCTGGCAAGCCAGTTTTTTGATTTTTGTTTCTTTGACAAACCCAGTCGATATGACTCATCGACTGATGTCTTCTCCTGCTCCTTCCTTTGATCCTCTCTAAGGGCTATGTCTGACTTGCTCGCAAGAGTTGGAAGAGAACTTGCCCGATGGAGTCTCAAGGAGAATGGCAATGAGAATCCAGACGTCGGAATGAACCGATCGATAGAAGTACTCAAAGAGATCGAGTAGTCGGTATCATCACTTCCGCGGCGTTTTGCTGAGAGCGTTTGGAATTCTGTGTCAGTCTGTCGATAATCGAAGTTTAATGTAAGAACATCGGAAAAGGAGGCTCCTAGACTGAGTCGCTTGGCGAATCCAACTCGCCTTCTGACATTGGTCAAACGTAAATCGTCAAACCACACCTCAAGTGCACTCGAACTGGTGCGTTGTAAGCCGCGATTCAGGATTCCCGAACCAATTCGTGATATCCGCGTGATATTCGGGGATCCGTAAACAGCAAGCCAGCCACCGCCGATTTCCCTATAGCGGTACTCGACACCATCCCTGCCGTATATTGTGATTGTA
>JALGWB010000204.1 GCA_025774405.1 bacterium | reverse complement strand
GCACCTCAGACAGGATCGAGATAGTACACAAGCGGATCGGGCTTGCTCATCATGTGCCGCTTGATATCGATGAGGTACTCGCAAGCTTCCGGGAGGAGATCCGTAAGGCAATCGGTGAGGAAGACTACCAATCCCATTACGATCTCGGAATCTCTTATCTGGATCTTGGGCTGTATGATGAAGCGCTCAAGGAATTCAGTTTGGCAAGAAAGCACCCTAATCTTGCACTTCGCAGCGTTGAATTGGCGGGGCGTTGCTTCATGGAGAAGGGTGATTACGAGCTTGCTGTGGAGGAGCTCAAATCAGGGCTGGAGCTTGATGGCTATTCAGATGAAGAATATCTTGGGTTGAGGTATAATCTAGCAATGGCGTTCGAGAAGCTTGGCAACCACGAAGACGCTGCTGTTAACTATGAGGCGGTCTGCCAGGCTGACCCTGGTTTCAGGGATGCGAGGGATAGGCTGGAGAATTTGAGAAAGGCGAAATGACAGACGCACTACTGGACCTGCATGTTCATACGACATATTCTGACGGCGATATGGCACCTGACGAGATGGTCGCAGAAGCCCTGAGGATGGGTTTAGCTGGTATCGCCATAACAGATCACGATGAAATAGGTGGCATTGAGGTTGCGAGAGCAGCAGCCCCACCCGGCTTCGAGATCGTTCCTGGAGTTGAGCTGAGTACATCAGATGGAAAGAGTGACCTACATATCCTGGGTTACTACATCGATACCACCAATGACAATCTACTCAGATATCTGAAGCTCTTCCGTGAGGCACGGTTACAGCGGGGCATCGAAATGGTGGAACGTTTGAGGAAGATGGGGATCAAGATAGAGGTTGAAGCTGTGCTTGAGATAGCGGGCGGTGGCGCGGTTGGCAGGCCTCACATTGCTGCAGCTCTGTTGAGGAATGGTTGTGTTGAATCTGTTGAGGAGGCATTTCGAAACTATATCGGATTTGATTCACCCGCATATGTGCCGAAGTATCAGCTCAAACCTTCAGATGCTTTTAAGCTCATAGCCGAAGCTGGCGGAATCGGTGCTATGGCTCACCCGGGAACATCACGGCGTGATGACCTTATTGCAGACTTCATCGCGGGAGGGATGAGAGCACTTGAGGTGTATCATCCCAAGCATACTGAGAGTGACATAAGGCGCTATGAGAGGCTAGCGCTCAAGCTTGGCCTGGTTGCAACAGGTGGCTCTGACACCCACGGCAGGCGTGATGGCATCCTGTCACTCGGGGCTTGCACCGTTCCCCTTTCTACCCTCGCAGACCTCAAAGCGGCAAGAGACTACTGATCTGACGAGGATTGCGTAGAAATTGACGTTTATTCTGTCCCATTGGAATAGTTTCAACGGGGGTATCTGGATCGATAAGAGGAATCGCAATTTCTGTCACTCGAGTGAAAAAACCGCGAAACCCTTGCCGAGGCTCTCCGAGCCTGTGACAGGTAACGCTGCACAGAGCAGGGCGAGCGATCGTCATATCATTCACTGCTTCATTGTGGTATGCGCTTCATCATGTGGGTCATAGGGGATTGTCATCCTGCCGGGTGGATATGTCCTGGCGAAACAAGTCGATGCCCGTAACGGTAGCGGGTTTTGGTGAGAAGCCCATGATGCTTTTGACCAAAATGGGATCAAGACAGCAGCCCGCAACCCATGCTTTTTCGGGGACCTCCACGGAACTGCTTGACACCTCTTGAGCGACGCTGTAACATGCTTCGGATACCTGCAAAGATGGGGTATAGAGATGAACATTCTGGTGCTTGATAGTGAGGCCTATGGCGTTGAGTATCTGCTGTGGCGAGCCACGGACGATACCATTCTTGCGCGTGGAACTGTCAGCGGTATTGGCGGTCGCACTGCCATCCTCAAGCATCATGTCGGTGTTCAGGCAACCCACCAGCTGGTTGAGGACATTCCCAATTGCAGATCCGCGATCAAGTGGATTATCAAAAGTCTGACCGATCCCAAGATAGGAGCACTCAAGGATGTGAGTGAGATCAACGCGGTTGGTCATCGAGTTGCGCACGGTGCAAGTAAGTATACTGAACCTGCACTCATAACTCCCGAGGTGCTTGATGACATAGCTGACTTTGCTGATTTCGCTCCAAGGCACAATCCTTTCAATCTCCAGGGAATAAAGTCAGCCAGGAGTCTCTTACCAGGTATTCCTCATGTTGCCGTTTTCGATACATCCTATTATTCGACACTTGCTCCGAGAGCTTATCTCTATGGTTTGCCGTACAAGTATTACTCCCAATATGGAGTCCGGAAATATGGTTTCCATGGTCCGTCCCATAGATATGCGTCCGAGCGGGCATGTTTTCTTGCGGGTATACCTTTTGAGGAAGCTCGTATCATAAGCATGCACCTGGGTCGAGGGGCTAGTGTTACTGCGACATTGAGGGGCAAATGCGTCGAAACTTCCATGGGCTTTTCGCCTCTCGAGGGATTGGTGATGGAAACCAGAAGCGGTGACGTCGATCCTGAGGCGATCATTTATATTATGTCCAAGGAGGAGTTATCAATCCGCACCCTGAGTGATGTTTTGCACAGGCGATCTGGTGTTCTCGGACTCTCGGGGCTTGGGGATTTTGGTGAGGTTGTCACTAAGGCTGAGCAGGGTGATGAGCGGGCCAGGAATGCACTTGAGGTATTCGCCCACAGTGTCAGGAAATATCTTGGTGCCTTTCTGCTCGAACTTGGCGGACTTGACATCCTTGTCTTCACTGCCTTCATGGCTGAAGGTTTTCCAGTTGTGAGGAAGATGGTGTGTGAGGGCCTCGATTTCCTTGGAATAGTCCTGGATGATGACATCAATAGATCGGTTATCGATGCCGAAGGGGAGATAAGTGCGAAGGAGTCGAAGGTCGGTATCTACACCATACCCCACAATGAAGAGTTGATCATTGCAAGACGGGTATATAGTTCGCTCAGGGGCTGAGGCCATTCCAGAGCTCGGAGTTTGATTCATCCTTTGAACCATGAGCTCTCTGAGAAGTCATGACATCCCGAGTAGCGTTCCTTGCGAGAATTGGGATCCTGGTTGCAATTTCGATAGCGCTGGGGTTCTCGCTTATTGCTGTCCCCAATGTTGAGCCGCTTTCTGCGATAGCATTCATCGCCGGTTATCTGCTTGGACTGCGCGGTGGCGCAATGGTTGGCTCGATCTCCATAGCATTGTTTTCGCTGTTCAATCCCCTAGGGCCGCCGATTCCAGCGGTTTTGGCCGCACAGGTCTTTGCGATGGCTCTTGCAGGTGTGGCGGGCTTCCTCTGGAGATATCTCCTTGGCGTCGGTTTCAAGGCTGCCCTGCTGGCAGGTGTTCTGGGAGCAATTGTCACTGTTATTTACAGTATCTCAACAGATCTTGCATTGGCAGCTTCGATCGGCAGATTGACGGATCCGTTGCCGATCATCGTGAGTGGATTGCCATTTTCACTTGTTCATATCGGCTCGAATACTGCAATATTCTTGGCAGTTGGTGCTGTACTTCCGAGGAGGTATCCACCATCATCCTTAGGATAGGGTCGATCATCGGTTTTTGGATCTGGTGCGGAATCCTGCTTACGGCAGTTTGTGTGGCGGTTGGTGTCTGTGATCAGAGTGCTTGTGATATCAGGGCCGACTATCAGCAAATTCTTGACCTTGCCTCAACCTCTCCGCTTGAAGCTCTTATTGGCGATGCTTCAATTCATATCGTGCCTTTTGGCTCGTATGGCCATCGGGTCAACCTTCTTAATCGCTTCGATAAACCGAGATGGATGCAATATCGGCTCGATGGAATTCCCCTGTCTGATGCTCAACTTGAATGCTTTGATACCTCATGGTTGCCGAGGGCCGGAATCAACACCTTTTCTATTCGGACCCACCCATCAGGCATCTTTTCTCAGAGTTGTGGTGCTTTGGTAGATCTGCAGACCATTCGCACGGGCCAAATCCCGACCAGCAGGGTCGGAGTGTGGTGGGGGGATTTTGCGACTACTTCAGTCAGTTTGCACTTCAGCAGGATGGTGGGTTCTCACGCCAGCTTTATGGGTGCCTATGAGAACGTTACATCCAACGGCTGGTTGAGCGACAGTGGGTATGATTGTGATAAGTATCTTGGCAGGATCGAGCTGGATCTGCCAATCGCTAAGCTGGGATTGTTGGCGATTGCTTACAGCGGTAAAGTTGGGCATGTTGATACCTGTTTGACTCAACCATCTTCTGGACTATCCATAGAGTTCACAAGGAGCGAGATTGCAGCTTCGTTGCTCT
>JALGWB010000203.1 GCA_025774405.1 bacterium | reverse complement strand
CGCCCCGAACGGAGGGGAACCAGAGCGCTTCGCGCACTCGCGGAGGCCTCCTTAGGCTATCACCGTTTCCGCTTCAGTCCTCGATCCTTACGCCTGCGAAGTATCCTGATGAGGAGTTTAGAGCCCTTGTATTCATCTGCAGCCTCAAAGAGGATACCATTGTCTCCAGGATACGGCTCATCATGCAGAACTTCATTGTAAATGATACGCGCAGGTATTCCTCTGGGAAAGGCGTCACATCTCCATCGCTTACTCTGTCGGTGAAGATGCTTACATTCCCAACACTGGGGCATCGGTATGGTCGTCATATCACCCTTCAGGTGCTCCAATCGCTCTTCACGAATAGACTTCCCGGAACAGTCCCGGATCTCCCAAAGCACACATCTTGTCCACTCCCCTACCTCTGCCTATGAAACTTCTCGAGAAGGTGTGATCAAGTCCTCTTCAACAGATGGATGTACCGCATCAATCTCGTTCTGGATTTCGATTATCAGCCTCAAGGTTGTGACAATGCGACTCAATGTCTTTACAGTGTTTTCAGTCGCCCCCAGGTGCTGCCTTCGCAAGCTGTCCTACATTCAACTGTAGCAATTAGCGTGTCAGCAAAGATAATAGCACCTCCCAGTGAATCTGCAACCGTCATGATATATGGGTACATTCCATCTGTCACAAACTGTCCAGAATCATCTCTGCCGTCCCAGCAAACCATGTGGAGGCCAGCAGCCAGGTATTCCCTGATCAGACTGCTCAACACCGCACTTGTATCAGGAGTCCAGACTTCCAGCGTAGCGTAAGGAGCCTCTGACATTTCAAACAGAATGCACGTCGCCGTATGCGCCCGAGGGCAGAAAGGATTCGGATCATTTTGATGAAGCACAAAGGACTGCTGCATTGGGAACTGAGCCAAGACGGCAGTCGAAATTACAACAACTAACGATGGAAGTGTTAAAGGCAGACGCATAGCTCTCCTCCTCGCTGGACCGTTCCACATCGACGTCGATATTCGATCCAGCTGGCTCGCTAGGGTGTTCTGACCAAAACCGGAGCTCCGCGGATGGGCTTGAACCTTTGTACCAGCATCCCCCTCTTCGCATTCGAGGTTAGTGTGCTGGTGTCCTATGATTACTAGCACAACCCGAATCCGTAGTCAAGCACGTACCGCCAGAGAAGTTTCCCCACTTTCTATGGGTCGACGAGAGAGGCTTGCAACTGTTGCTGCTCTGACACCAATTGGGCAACAATTGGCCAAAGGCATCATCTGCCTGTGCAGATGCAGACAGGTATCCCACAGAGCGCCTATGCCACAAAACAGCGGGCAGGAATGTTCAGTTCACCCGAGAGTCCCTCCGAAAATCTCACCTCTTCGATCTCGCGATCTCACGGCCATCTTGTTATCATTCATTCTATGTCTCCTTCGTAGCGGTTGAAGTTCGCTGAGACTTCGTGTTTCAATCTCTGTCAGGAGGAGGCCGATCAGAGTCTAGCTGTCTGCGCGCGCATCAATGAAGTTCCTTTTTTACCCAGGGGTATGGGGATCTGGTAGTGTCAAAGCTTGCTCACAAATTCTTTTGGGGGTGATCTCGTCCACTGCATCTTCAACTTGGATATGACTCCAAAATATATACTCAGCAGGCAAGAGGAACAGATCGATTGGCTGCTCAAGATGGGTCTCCACACCCCATACTCTACGCGCTCCTTGAGCTCCGGGACAGGATAGGAGGTGCTATAAGCAATGCCTTTCGGGCACAGTACAGTGGTAGCCCTAGAAAAATGCTACTGCTTCACTGCGTAAAGGACTACCACTGAGGCATAGATATGATAAGCCTGCCTAAGAATTCGACTTCTAACCACTATAGGTAGAATGAGTCTCTTTATGCCACGCACATCTGATTCACGCAGGAGATCCAAGGATTCAACAACCCGAAAACCCCTTTGTCTTAGATGATTCCCGAGCTGCTCGTGGCTGAACCAGTTGACAGCTGGCAGATCAGTGAAGTTGATCAGGTCCGGACGCTTTTCAAGACAGTATCTGATGAACTTTCTCCTTAGGTGACTCGGGATCAAGCCGAAAAAAGGAAAATACAAGAAAGATGTCAACTTGACCTCTCTTTGAAACGGATGAAGCCTGTTGGTTGTACACAAGGCAAACAATCCGTTGACCTTCAGTACCCTTGCTACCTCATCTATTACCCCTTCAAAGTTCTCAACGTGTTCCAAGACCGAGTCTGCGATGCAGAAGTCAAATGACTCAGCCCGATACGGGAGTCTTTCTGCACCTGCAACAACGAAATAGGGAGTACAGCTGCATGTACTTGCCCTCTGCCGCGCAATCCTTACTAGGTCCATGTCAATGTCGATTCCATGCGATTCGCTCCCGTGACGTCCGAAGAGGATTGCTGACGTCCCGAGCCCACAGCCTATGTCGAGAACTCGCTTGGGAAAAGAAATAAGACTACGGAGTGCCCTGGCATGGATGAATTCATTGATGCTAACATGAGCCGCCTTCTCGAACGGTTTTACTTCCCCAGTGTACTCGAGAAACCTCTGCCTTCTTGATTTATCTTCCAAGATCTTTCAACCCTTACTGTAAATATGGTATCACTACTATATTATCATGCATAACATACTTTTTCAATGAAGCGCTCTTCCTCAAGAATAATCTGCCCGAACTGGGGGGCTATCCAAAATAGGGCCGGTTCAACTCGGAGGATATGGTATAGGGGACCACCATGGGCTATCCATCAACCCGAACTGCATAGACAAGGAGAGAGCAACCCATGGTGGCAACGTTTCCACGAGGAATGTACAAGATGAACGATCGCAGGCCCGTCATATCCGCTAACTCTGTCCAGTATCGCAGGAGCAAGAAGAAGTTACAGGGTGAAACTCTCGATGAACACTCCCACATCCTCGGTATGGAAAGGAAATATTGAGAAACTCCGCTAGAAAGATCCATGCCCCCGATGGAACACACATCATAGCTGATCCAAAGGTATGCTATCTTTCGAGAAGGGGCAGGGACAAGGTTCGTACAGAAGACCTCCTACCTTATCTTGTCCTTCTCTGGATCCTGGCCCGCTATCCCTCCAGTGTGGGGTCGGAGCTAGAAAGCTGCACGCGCTCGGTGTAGTTGTGGATTGGATCGGCAGGAGTCCCCAGACGAGAGTCAGCCCTTGCGGACTTCTTGCTGAATTGCCTTGATCACGTCAGCGTATTCTTCCGGGGCTTCTATGTGACCCCAGCCTTTCTGGGCCTGGAAGATGCCATCATAGGCTGAATCATAATAGGAGCGGATCAGATGTGGTATACTCCGCTCCTTAAGAATCGTCTCCATCAGCTTGGCTTCAAACTCATTCTCAAGTACCACTATCTTCTTCATGGGGTCGGAGCCAAAAACGTGCAGACCTTGATGGTCCCGTTATGCTCACACCTCCTTACAAGACAAATATACACACCAGGAACACTAAGTCAAAATGCACGTTTTTGGCTCCGACCCCGAAATGTGCGCATGGTGTAGGTGAGCCCAATGAAAGGGTCAGCATACGTGAAGCCTGGCTCTTCGATGAGGCTCACGTACTCGGGTAACCTGAGAGCGTCACGAGGGCTGAGCTGCCCCAGCGCATCGGAAGAGATGAAAAGCCTGTGGCCACTCTCGAGGGCGTCTCTGGCAGCAACTGCCGCTCGCTGATTCATACTCCTGAAAGGCTCACGCTCGCCCCTCTGGCCTCGCACGACGGGATAGACCTGGAGAACGGGTGCATAATAGTCCAGCAATCGGTAGATTCTGCTATCATGAACGACAATCACATCCTCAGGCCTTGCTCTTGAATGAAGCTCCACAATTACCGTTGAACGGTCATCATGGTCACTGTGCCGCGCAAGCATGCCTCCAAAGAGGTTTGCAACCATAAGAATCACAACGAAACCGGTGCCGATAGGTATGGCCAGCCGCCGCAGGCGCCTTGACTCAAACAACCACGCGTAACCGATTCCGACAAGGACGAGGAGCGCAACAACGACAGGTGTCCAGAAAGTGCGATTGTGCGCTCCCCACCACGCACCACTCAGACCAAACACCAAAGCGAAGACCACGAGCAACCGAACTTCTGCCATCGGTCTTCGAATGGACTTGGCCACGAGGATCAGACCAGCAATGCCTGTGGCAATGTAGGCTGCTAAAGCCCCAAAAGGCACAAGCCAGACATAGAAACCAGCATCTTTTGGCTTGCCCCAAAGCAAATATGGCTTAAGGCTCATCCCCCGAATGAACGCCCCACCCAGTCCACGCACAACCCGACCAAGGCTGAAGT
>JALGWB010000202.1 GCA_025774405.1 bacterium | reverse complement strand
CGTGGATGGTAGCATCAAATGCCATTGCCTTTGTTGGCTCAAATAGAAGCAGAAATAGCTCAATCGGGTAGAAAACCCGGGCCTGTGGATCGGCCAGGAAAGGGGTACCAGCAAAGATGTAAGGGTTCCAGAGTGGAATTTCGTGCTTCTTGACCCGCTCAGAGAGGAAAACGCGTCTAGGTAGATACGTAAGGAAGGAATCCTGCCAGTAGGAGGGGCTCTGAAGTTGCTCAGTTGAGGCCAGTGTACGCCAGGGATCGTAGCGAGCCGGATTGCAATCAAGGAAGACATTCTCTCCAATGAGCACATCGCGAAAGAAGAAAATAGCGATACAGGCGAATATGCCCACAACAACCAGCGTAGTTCTGAACGTTCGAGTCATGGTCTCCCGGTACTGTGATTTCGACTTCATTCTATCATGTGACGATGATCGATTAAAGCCTGTGATCAAGTAAGCGGCAATTCGCATCGCTGGTCTCATTCAAATGTTAGTGATGACACTGCCCCAGACTTATGCTATCCTGCTCCGAAACCAATCTCGAATGTCCTGACCGCGTGCCAACCGATGGAAAAAGGATGCAAATCGTCAAGATCACTCGGAATACCTCTCCTGTTCAGCATTTGCTTTCTTGTTAGCATTTTCAATCTCACACATCACCTGCCAGCCTTTCTTTCGTTTCCGATCACTGTCTGCGGTATCGTGCTTCTGCCTGGTATGGTGCTGACAGAAATGCTCAGGAATCGGGAAGACAACCAAAGCATCTACGCCGAAGACCTTCTAACATGGTTTGTGCTTGGCATCTTCGTTATCACGTGTGTATCTCTAGTCGGGATCACCTTCCACCTGCGTCTGTCAACACTGGTCAAGATAGTCATCGTCACATATTGTGTCCTCGGTTTCACCATGTTTGCCAAATTCAAGCTCTGTCGGTACAGCAATCCATACAAAGCACGTTCTGAGGATCATCGCAATCGTGCGATTCCTGCCTTGCTCTTTCTCGCTGCAGGTATGGCGCTGGTGACCATTCTTACACCAAGGGATTTTGATGATTGGTATTACCTCGGCTACATACGCGACTTTCTGGCACAGAAGCCAATTGGTCTGGAGGATGCCATCTTCGACCTTGGGAAACCAGCACCCACCAGAATCTGGTTCGGGGGTGCCTGGTGGATAGCCGAGAGCTTCCTCACCTATTTCAGTGGAATCGATCCTGTCACCTGTCACCAGACTTATGTGCCGCTCCTTATGATGCCGGTTGCCATATTCGCCTTCTTCGCTTTGACGAGACAGCTCTTCCGAACGAACACAGTGGCTTTGATGGCTGTCTATCTGCAGACCGTGTTTTATCTTTCAAGTTCCATACCGCTGAAGACAGTGGGATGGTTTTTCCTATGCAGGCTGGCGCAAGACAAGGCGGTTTGCTTTTTCATCATGGTACCGTTCGCAACAGCACTGGCCTTGCAGATCATCAAAGGTAATGATTCCAATCCGCATAGCAGGTTGAGACTCAGGCTCACGTATTGGTTTGTCACGCTTACATCCGCCCTCACCCACGGAATGGGGCCAATCTGGGCGGGCCTGACGATCCTCCCCTTCGCTCTTGTCGAGACCTTGCGCATGAGATCCAGGAGGGCAGTGTTGAATCTGGGAATCGTAGCCCTGCCGATAGCATGTTACGCTGCAATAGTCATTGCGGCAACTGGACATACCCAGCCCCAATTTGAAGCCCCGGGACCAGAACCCGTCTCAATCTCCGAAGTGATGCGTGGACCTTATCTACCAGCGTCTTCCTACCCTGACCCAATAGAGTCGCGCCATCCGATAGTCCGATTAGGGAGGCCAGATCAGGTAATACTCAATCCACTTTTCGTAATACGCTATCCGATGGCGATTGCGGCGCTGATTCTGACCATGTTATTGATTCCGAGGATCAAGGGCGATATGTCATGCCGATTTGCCGTTATTGTCACAACCCTGGTGTTGTTGCTCACGTACACGCCGACCGGGGCGAACTTGGCAGCCCGCTTTATCTCATACAGGCTCCTCTTCAGGCTCTCGTGGCTGCTACCCTGGGGGATAGTTATAGCCATCGCTGGTCAAGTCAAGAGAGCGCAACCGTCCGACCAAATATGCCGCTGAGGCGCTTCGTAGCATCGACACTGAGCCCTCACCAAAGGGCTTTGTCTTTGCTCCTCCGAACGTCAGCCGTATGATCCCTGCCTACATACACGATGCCATCCCTGTCAACTTCCGTGAAGATGGGGCTTTGAGCACCGAGGCAACCGAGGCAATGATAGCAAGGTGGAAACGCTATAGGGCTTTCTTCAAGCTCGTCAAGTCCCTGCCTATCAACTACGTAATTCTTGAGCACGGAAGCATGTTGACAAGAATTGTTTCAGCAAGACCTGACTATTTCGATCCTATCTTTGAGAACGAGCAGTACAGAGTGTATCGAACTGAAGCATCTGTCTTCACCACTCCTCTCCGTGACATTCTCCGTTGGTGAGTGGTCAACACCCAGCTTAGTTGATACTGGGTGGTGGCCAGCGGCTGAATGTGGGCCCCATCGCCATGGAGGGAGGGTAAGCGCTGAGTTTGGCGTGCCTCATGGAGCCCGGGGTGTGACTGGGAGAAGAGATGAACCAAACATGGAACTCCGCAGAGAATAGCCGAGATGATTACCAGGTGCAGCGTTTCACGGTGATCATCGTTTAAGCAACTGCAGACTATACCTGGCAATACGGGCAGGCGATGGTCAACCGCCCTGCCTGCCTGAAAGACTCAATTGTGCCACTACATCTCGGACATGCTTTGCCCACTCGACCATAGATGCGAATCCACCGGGAGGCGCTGTTTCTGTCGTGTAGCCACATCTTCATAAGTGAGATGACCGCTTTCAACATGCGTATCTTCTCGCCCCTAGAAAGTGTTTTTACTTTTCGCCTCGGATGAACACCAGCTCTAAAGAGCGCCTCAATCCTCAGGATATTGCCAATTCCCGATATTATAGTCTGATCAAGAAGAGCTTCCCCGATTGGAAGCTCTGGTCGCGAATTGAGCCGCCTGTAGAAAAGCCTTCTTGAAAAATCTCTCCTTAGAGGATCTGGCCCAACATTGCCCCATTTGGGGTGATTCCGTAGCTCATCCTCACTCAGTATGCGTACTACTGGAGCCGAGAAGACGACAGCTTCGTGTGTCCTTGTCCGGATTATCGCCCTTGCCCTCTCGGGGGCACGCTCCCAGGTCTGCCCCTTTCGATATATGCCCCATGAGCCCCACATCATGAGATGGACAAGGAGCAGGCGGCCATCAGCAAACCATATTCTGAACTGCTTACCGTGTGCCTCGACCTTGGTGACCTTGACAGCCTTCAGGGTTGGCTCAAGCGGTTTCAACTTGCGGATGCCGAATTCTATGGAAACACGTTTACCGCCGATGATCTTTTCCAGTTTCGACGTGTAATAGTGAACCAATGGACCTTCTGCCATCCCTACAAGATACCCCGATCTGGCGCTTCAGTTCCCAATCCGCGGTTACACTGGCATCTTACGAACAACGGTTGTAAGTCAGCCACGTAGAAAACGGCGTATTGCCTCTTACAGGCGCAATTGTGCTTACAATGTTGCAGGCTGAACCACAGTTTGCCAGACCCCTCAACGCGAGCCGAGCTAATGACCTCTTAATGACTGTATCCCAGTGCTTTGAGATGCTGCTCAAGCTGTCTTCTTTCCTCTTCATTCAATGATGTTCTTGATTCGTGCATCTCCATATCGATTCTAAACGCTGCACTCAACTCCCTGAATTGCCTGACTGCTTTCATCAACCTGGCAACGATTTCCAGATGATCGGCGCTGACATTATTGAGTTCGTTGGAATCCGTTGAGAGATCAAACAGCAGTTTCTGCCCCTTGTGCTTAAAGTACTTCCACTTTCCATCGAGAATAGCAGCAGTCCGTTCATCAAAGTTGACAAACATAGATTGGTTCATCTGGCAGATCTGTGTAAAAGCCTTGCAACATTGACTTACCCTGCCTCGGCTGCCTCAGCGTTACGCCGAGAAGTTCAGCAAGCGTTGGAACAAGTTCAACATGTGAAATGTGGGTGCTCGAAACTTTAGCCTTGGGTATCCGAGGTCCTGCAATGATAAATGGAACATGGACTACAACATCATAGAAAGCAGGACCCCCTTGGCAGAACCATCCATGTTCCCCAAGAGCGTCCCCATGATCAGATGTCAGGATGATGTAGGTGTTCTCAAGCACACCGGCGATTTGAAGTGCTTTGAGGATGAGGCCCACTCGATAGTCCACACCTTCGACTTCAGCCAGATAAAGTCTCCTGAGGAACTCAAGTTCGGTTTGATTGAAGCTCAGGACGCGGGCCTTTAGATCGATACCCTTCAGCTTCCGGTAGTAGGACGGTTCAGACCGCAACCCGCCCTTCTCAGCATAGAGTCTGTCCAGTGACTTATCCAACGGATCATAGGGTGCGTGTGGATCCAGAATCCATATGAGCAGCATGAAAGGCTGTCTGTCGGAAGCTTCAGGCAGGTAGCCCAAAGTTGCGAGAAACCCGGGATGCAACGGGTAATCCTGGATGTTGAGTTTTGACTGAACCTTGCTGAGCTCCTCAGCATTGAGTGTCTCACGATGGAGAAATCTCGTTACCCCCTGAAGGCTGTTGGAGTATTCAGGTATCGTGTTCTCCAGATAGCAACTCACTTCATAACCAAGTCCCCCAAGCTGTTCAAAAAGCGAGACATGACTGTCCGGTACCTTAAGGAATTCTGTATCCTCATTCTTAGCCGGGCGACCCTTTTCGGCATACAATGTCGGATAGTTTCCAGTGAACATAGTTACGCATGAAGCACCTGTGTAACTACTTGTGCTGTATGCATAACTTAGGCGTGTTCCCATCTCGGCCAGTCTATCAATACTTGGACTGCGTGCATCCCCTCGATAACAACCAAGCACATCACTGCGCAACGCATCAATCACAATCAGGACAACACTCGAGGCAGTTTCGCTCCTCAAGATCCCTCCGGAAAAAGCCAATGTGTTGAGAAAGGTCAGACAGGTATATAGACACATGCAGACCAGTACCACCACTGCTCTCAGCATCACTTTACTCCTCAAGAAGTTTTTTGAAGGCACTCTCACCTCTCAGAGATTCTAAATCAGGATCTTCCTTTGCCATCTGCTTAAAGCGCGGGGCAAGATCGATTGCCTGCCTTAGAGTTTGAAGTGCTACATCTACCTGACCGGATAGCGCATAGTAACATGCAAGATCATACAGCGCCTCAGGCAGTCCAGGATTTATCTCAACAGCTCGCCTGGCTTCGGCCAGGGCGCCTTCGAGATCGCCACCCTGCCGTAGAGCCGAAGCCTTGAAAAGTGCTGAATAGGAACGTTGAATTCTAAGCAAGCGGGCAAGTTCCTCAATCGGTTGAGGATCATCATCAACCCTGAGATCGATGTAACGATCATTTAGCCCAAGATAGCCTCCACCTTCTTTCACAACCAGAATTGCTGCTGACTGCTTGCCGCGCGAATCCCCACCAGCTGCTTCACCTGCTTTGAGTGCCTTGAGCAAGCGTACTGCCAGCTCGCCTTCGCTGTTTTCGAAGGTTTCTGCCATGGCATCTATTGTGGCCTGACTTACAAGAATGTTGCCCTGACACGCATAATGCCTGCCGACCTTACCACCTGCCCAGGGAATACATTCCTTACCTGTAAAGGTTGCTGAGTTACCGTGAGCATCGACTATACCAACCTGCCGCCGCTCCCTGTCAGGATCCGCCGATGTGAGGCTATCGATGACCTCGTGGGCGGTGAGGCCATTCGCTAGAAGCCTGAGCCCTTCCGGCCCATAGGTGGTATTGGCAAAAGCCTGGGTAGCTACTGCCCCAACCCCAGCTTTCGCCCATGGGACGACAGCACCAACAGCAAGAAACTTCGAAGCAACGGCTACGCCAATCTCGCCAGTAGTTGGGTCAAACCCAACAATTGAGAAGGTAGCAATGTTGTCCCTGGCGGTGGAGGCAAAGCCTGCACTCACAGCTATCAATGCCAGCAGACTGATGCCAAGTGCTTGTTTCCTCATTGCTATTCACCATCCTTCCCCCAAAAGAAAACGAGCATGTCATCTATGTGAGCCCTCCAATTACCCCAGCTGTGACCTTCATTGAATTCCTGGTATTTCAAGCGGTACCCTTTCTTACTGAGGATGCGTTGCATACGCCTGTTCTCTTCGGTGAGATCCCCGATTCTGCCGCAGTCAAGGTAGAATCTAACAGCCTCAACTGGCTTCGCTTCGACGAGATCGAAGAGTATACCATCAGATATGTTGAAAGATCCTGACTGTGATCCACAATTGCCAAAGACATCCGGATGATCAAGTGCAATCATCAATGAAATCGCCC